>JANTGY010000014.1 GCA_024762695.1 Anaerolineae bacterium | reverse complement strand
GCGGCCAAAATCGCCGAAGCGCATGCATTCATCATGGAACTGCCCGATGGCTACGACACCATTGTTGGCGAACGCGGACAGAAATTATCGGGCGGGCAGCGGCAGCGGCTTTCCATTGCCCGCGCTGTGTTGAAAGACCCGCCGGTGTTGATTTTGGATGAAGCGACTTCGGCGGTAGATAATGAAACCGAAGCGGCGATTCAGCGCTCGATGGAGCGGATTACGGTGGGCCGGACGACGATTGTTATCGCCCATCGCTTGTCTACAGTGCGGAATGCCGACCGTATTTTTGTGCTGGACAAAGGAGAATTATCAGAACAGGGGCGACATGAGGAGTTGGTCGCTGCGAACGGAATTTATGGGGCGTTATGGCGCGTTCAGACTGGGGAGCGGGAACAAGGGTAACAATGAAACCAACCAGGCAGAGAGAATACCGCCCAAAAAGCCGAAGAAATGGGCCTGCCATGAGATTGGCGGGCGGCGCAGCCAAACAAGCTGAAATAAATAACCGAAAAAAATAAGGATGGCAAAGGCGAATAAAACTTGTCCTGTGTCTTGGACAAAGAAGCCGCGTGAGACGATAAAGCCGAAATATCCCATGAAGAGTCCGCTTGTTCCGACTGTATGCGTTTTGGGTGCGGAAAAACGCCAGACGCCTAACCCGCTTACAAGGCCAGTAACGGCCGTTACAATCCAAAAATCGCGCGTATTAGGCAGCATGGTAAAAAAGCCTAGAATCAATAAAGGCGTTGTATTGCCATAAAGATGTTTATTATGACCATGCAGCAGATTGTAAAACAGGATACGAGGTAGACTGAATCTGTCGCGAGAAATCACACAAAAACTGGCATATAATCTTTTTTTGAGCAATTTATTGTCGAGAAAGTGTACTCCCCAAGTTAGCAGGAAGAAGTACGCTAATATGGTGAAATCGGTATTTAATTTGACGATATGCAGTGGAATTTCTTCAGTTCCTTCCATGAGAATATGCCTCCGCATCAAACTACCTTATGGTCAACGTTAAACATTGTAGCTGTTTCCAACAGTCAGCGTCAACCGGCCGTTGGTCTTTCTGGCTTTCTGTTGGTAAGATGACGGGCCTATGATTCATTTGCGCGCGATAAAGTTTGAGGAAACGGCCGTTTCCCCATCCCAATTTCCTTTCAATATCCCCGCCTTGCAGGAGTTGTCCCAGTTGACCTTTTCGGCTCCCGTGACTCTCCTGGTGGGCGAGAATGGATCGGGTAAATCTACATTGCTGGAAGCGTTGGCGACGGCCGTTGGCTCAATTACTGTCGGCGCAGCCGATGCAGAGCGTGATCCGTCGTTGCAAACAGTGCGGCAGTTGGCCGACCAACTCAAGCTGGTGTGGCAAAAGCGAACGCGCGCCGGCTTTTTTTTGCGCGCGGAGGATTTCTTCGGCTACGTGAAGCGGTTGGGAAAGATGCGGGCTGATTTGGAGGCGGATTTGCAGCGGGTGGAAGGGGAGTATGACGGCCGTTCCGATTACGCCAAAGGGTTAGCCCGGATGCCATATGCGCGGGAATTGGGCGCAATGGAAGATCAGTTTGGGCGTTCGCTCGACTCCTTTTCGCATGGCGAGAGCTTTCTGGAGTTATTTCAGTCCCGTTTCCGACCTGGCGGCCTTTATTTGCTCGACGAGCCAGAGGTTCCACTCTCTCCATCGCGTCAATTGACGCTCATCGCTTTGTTGAAGCAGATGGTCGAGCAGAACAGCCAATTTGTCATCGCTACACACTCGCCTATTTTGCTGGCTTACCCCGGCGCGGCGATTCTGAGTTTTGATGAACGGCCGTTGCAAACCGTCGCCTATGAAGCGTTAGAACACGTCGCCCTGACCCGTTCTTTCCTCAATGACCCCGATCAATACCTACGCTACCTATGAATCTCGACCTTTCAATCATTATTGTCAATTACAACACGAAACAACTGCTAGACGATTGTTTGCAATCGTTGGCGGCGGCCGAACGGCCGTCTGGCGGACTGGAAATCATCGTGGTGGACAACGCCTCCTCGGACGGCAGCCAGGCGATGGTCGCCGAACGGCATCCCGACGTTCAACTCATCGCCAGCGAGACCAATCTGGGATTTGCGGCGGCTAATAATCGGGGAACGGCCGTTGCCCAGGGCCGTTACTTTCTCTTTCTAAACTCCGACACCCGCGTCGCCCCCGACGCCTTGACCCAGCCCCTCGATTACCTCCAGGCCAATTCCGATGTGGGCGCGCTGACTGTCCATCTGGTCTATCCCAATGGTCAGCGCGATCCCGACAACCATCGCGGTTTTCCCACGCCCTGGGCGGCGTTGTGTCATTTTTCGGGATTAGGCCGCCTGTTTCCGCAAAACCCCCGCTTCAATCAATACTTTCAAGCCTACCGCGACTTCAGCCAGACGCATGAGATTGATGTCATCGCCGGTTCCTTCATGATGATGCCCGCCGACTTGTTTCACCAGCTTGACGGTTGGGATGAAACGTATTTTTTCTATGGCGAGGACATTGATTTTTGTTATCGCATCCATCAAGCGGGTCGCAAAATCATCTATTATCCCCATGTGGAAACACTGCATTACAAAGGGGCCAGTTCTGGTTTGCGGAAAGAGTCGGCGGCCATCGCCAAACCGCCCAAAGAAACGCGGGTGCGCGTGGCTCAGGAATCGGTGCGCGCCATGCGCATTTTTTACCAGAAGTTTTATCGGCAAAAATATCCGCGACTGGTGACGGCGTTGGTGCTGGCTGGCATCCAGGCACGTGGGTGGCTGCGAATTATGAAGCATCGGTTGACGTGATGAATACAACTATTCGGGTAACTGCTAAGCCTTTCTGGAATTTCACCACGAAGAACACGAAGAAAAATCAGAAAACTTCGTGATCTTGGTGCCTTCGTGGTTAGTAGTTACCTATTCGGTAACATTTGTTAAAATTGGACTTACAATGATTGAAGCGATTTTATTTGACTTGGACGATACGCTGCTGGGCAATGACATGGATCAGTTTTTACCGGCTTATTTTGGGCTGCTGGGGAAACATGCGGCCCCGTTTTTGGGCCGGGAACGATTTTTGCAGGAGTTGTTGATTGGCACGCAGGCGATGATTGATAATGAGGACACGGCCGTTTCCAACCGCGACGCCTTTTGGAACACCTTCCAGGAGCGGACTGGGCTGGATACTGACGAGGTAGAGCCGTTCTTCGACCAATTTTATCGAGAAACCTTCCCCCAACTGCGCGGCACGACCGAGAAACGGCCGTCCGCTATCCCCCTGGTTCAATTTTGTATTGATCGCGGGCTAAAAATCGTTATTGCCACTAATCCGTTGTTCCCGGCGCGCGCCATTCAAGAGCGGCTGGACTGGGCCGGCATACCCGTCACCGCGTTTGATTACGATTTGGTGACGACCTACGAAAATATGCACGCTACCAAGCCGCATCCTGCTTACTACACCGAGATTTTGACGGCCGTTGACTGCCTGCCGCAAGCCGCTCTTATGGTGGGCGATGATTGGAAGAACGACATCATTCCTGCCGCCGAGGTAGGATTGAAAACTTATTGGATTACGCAAAATGGGGGCGAGCCGCCCGAATCAAACATTGTGACTGGCTATGGCACGCTGGCTGAGTTAAGCCAGCGCTTGCACGATGGCTGGCTGGAGACATTGGCTTAACGATGCAGTCGCCCGCGCCGGTTTCATCATTGTTGGTTGAGTTAGAGGCGTTTGCAACGGCCGTTGCCCAACTCTTAACCGGCGACAACATCGAATGGCAGTGGCGACCCGCGGCTGATGAATGGTCAATCACCGAAGTCATTTGCCATTTGCGCGATGTAGAGCATGAAGTGCATCAAGTGCGTTTCCGCGACATCATCGCCGCCGAAAACGTCTTCTTACCCGGCGTCACCGCCGATGATTGGATTTTAGAGCGGCAATATCAGCTTCAAGATGGCGAGTTGGCCCTGGCCGACTTTCTCTGCGCTCGTCGTCAGACTCTGGCGCTTCTTGAAAATGTTTCCGAAAATGGATGGGATCGGCGCGGTCAACATGCCTTTTTTGGCCCCACTAGCCTGCACGAATTACTTAGCCTTGCCGTTCAACACGATAAAGCCCACTTTGACCAATTAATCGCCCTACGCCATAAACGATCATGAGATTGCTTGTCTAAATTTTCATTACCTAAAACTTGGTCTGTCATTCCTGCCTTCGCGGGAATGACAAATGAACAGCTTTTTCTTGGGAATGGTTTTATCGTCTTTGGTCGAAGTATTAGATGATCAAATGATTGTTTTCGCGCAGTTCGCTGCGTAACAAATCGATCAGCTCCCCACTTTTCTCATCGGCAAACAGCATATGATGATGCTTTTTATAGGCCAATTCGCTGCATTTGCGAAAGAAATGCACCGCTGCGAAATAGGCGCGCGGCCCTTGTGTGAGCAATTGATTCCAATTGTATTTGGCCCGCTGGCGACTGGAGGAGGCCAATTTATACTGGTTCACGGTCAATGTGTAGTTGCTTACTTCTTCGACAAGATATTCCTTGAGCCAACGCCGTTCTTGGTATAAGGCCCAAATGATGATGATTAACACCAATGCCACGCCGCCCCAATCGCTGAGGAAGGCCAGCAAGCACAACGCATTGCCGGTGGAAACGGCCGCATTGTGTACAAAATGCAAGAACATCGCTGCCATCCAGCCCCCAATCGGGGCGGCAAAGCGAACGAGTTGATTGGTCGCCATGCGGGCTAGGGCGACGCCTAGCCCTGTCATACTGGTAAAAAGAGCATGGTTAAGACCGAAGAGGATGCCGCGCATGAGGATATTTATTCCCCAGGCCTCCGCGCCGCCTGAATTGTAGGTGTTGACGAAGTAGTAGATGTTCTCGATCATGGCGAAACCCATCCCCACCATTGCCCCATAAATAATGCCGTCCAGCGGGCTGTCAATCTCGTGCCGCCACAGAAGAAAGATGCCTAGAACAGCCAACCCCTTAATCGTCTCTTCGACGGGTGGGGCGATGAGGCTGGCGGCCAGCGCATCGCCGCCGTTTTGCCCGGCCAGCCAATAAAAGGGGATGCTGAGCAGGCTGTTGGCGATGTAGGCGACGATGATGCTGGGGATGGCTCCCCACAGAAAGGCGGATGTCAACAACCACAAGGGTTCTTTTTCGTAGCGGTCTGCCCAATAGATGATGATAACGTAAAACAGGGTTGGGAAGAAAGCGGCGATGGTTGAGAGGATGAGAACGGTTGTTGAGGACATGGAGGTTTTTTGCGTCTTACGTCATGGCGGCCCAACCATGACGTAAGACATATGACGTTTTACAGAATAAACATCGCATCGCCAAAGGAGTAGAAGCGGTATCGTTCGGCAACGGCCGTTTCATACGCCCGCATCATATTTTCCTGCCCTGCGAATGCCGAAACCAGCATCAAGAGGCTGGATTGGGGCAGGTGGAAGTTGGTAATCATCCCGGTAACGGCGCGGAATTTATAGCCGGGGTAGATGAATAGGTCGGTCGGCCCTTCAAAGGCTGTGACTGGCTTCCAGGGACACATTTTGCTTGTTTCCCCGGCGGCGTCGCGGGCGCTGATGTTATAAAAATCGCCCGTCAGCCCGGCAGAGCGCAGCGCGCCCGTTTCTAAAACGCGCGTGGTGGTTGTGCCGACGGCAAAAATACGACCGCCAGCCAGTTTGGCTTCGTTAATGCGCTTGGCGGCGGTAGGGCTGATGGTCGCCCATTCGGTGTGGATGGCGTGGTCGCGGACGAATTCGGTATCCACCGGCTTGAAAGTATCTAATCCCACGTGCAGCGTCACCGTTTCAAAAATGACGCCTTTTTCGCGCAAGGCGAAGAGCAGGTCGCCGGTGAAGTGCAGCCCGGCGGTGGGCGCCGCCGCTGACCCTTCGGGGCGAGAGTAGATGGTTTGGTATCGTTCCGGGTCTTCGAGGGTTTCGTGAATGTAAGGGGGAAGGGGCGTATGGCCGTGTTCGTACAAGTAGCCATCCACCGGCTGGTTAAAGGTGATTTCGCGTTGGGGGCCGTCGAGTACGGCCGTTACCGTCCCCGTCAACCCATCATCGCCATCAAGGGAAACGGCCGTGCCCTCTCCCATTTTCTTGCCGCCAACTAGCGCTTTCCACCGGGTCTCGTCGAGTTGTTCCAGAAGCAGGATTTCCACTTTGCCGCCGGTGGGTTTACGGCCGTACAATCGAGCCGGAATAACGCGGCTGTTGTTGACGACCAAGATGTCGCCAGGATTAAAATAATCGAGGATGTCGCTGAACTGTTTGTGTTCAATACGGCCGTCTTCTCGGCCCATCACCAATAATCGAGAGGCGTCGCGCTGTAGTAACGGCCGTTGGGCAATTAACTCCTGTGGAAGTGTGTAATTAAAATCAATCGTTTTCATATCGGTTATTGTAGCGGTTCAAGGGGGGGAAGCAACCGCAAAAAGCATTCAACTCAATGGCGAAAATGGACAAAAATGCGACCAAAGTTTTTGCCGTCCTTTTCGACGCGATGGTAAAGCGTGCGAATCTCTGGCTGATTGAGAAAGCGGAGTACCTTTTTTTTCAATTGGCCGCTCCCTTTGCCGGGAATAATTTCTACAAGGGCGATCCGTTTATCTACCGCTTCTTGCATAATCCGATTTAATTCGGCCTCGATTTTGTCGCCGCGATTGTAAATGTCATGCAGATCAAGTTTTAGCTTTGCCATGAATTTATTCCAATCTGTAACAGTCAAGAAAATGTTACACAGAAAGTAACTATACAGGTAGGTTTCCTGAGCTTGTCGCAGGGAACCGGTCTTCGACAAGCTCAGACCTCGGCAGACCTGTTTAGATACTTGTGGTTTACCTAAAAGATCGAAAAGCGTGGGGTTTAGGAAACATCCCCACGCTTCTTATGCTATGATTTTCTTTGCAATCTGCCAATTGCCCAAGCCACCAATCAGCTCATTACTAATAGTAACTACATATTGGCTGAGCGCCACCAGCGATAATATTCGCCACGTAATTCTTCACGGCTAGGCATCGGGAAATAAGCCAGCTGCTTCGTATTCCCCACAAAAATACCGCTCTTAATCATCCGGTACGAGAATTCAGCCGACTGTACCCGGTTGACCATCTTCGTGTGTACCGTTTTCGATTTCAGCTCCACCAGACATTCACGTAAATGGTGTAAGGATTGATATGGCAAATCCTGTCTGGCTCCGTGCTCTGGGTCTTTTGCCAATTCGCCCAATTGCAATTCTACAAAACAAATAGCCGGTAAATGGATAGATTTGCCAGGGTCTTGGGTTAGGAATTCATAAAATCGTTTTGGCCCACGCGAACTTACAACCAAGGGTTGAACCGGCGCGATCTCCTGGTACATATGCAACTCGCCCTCTAATTTGGGCAATGTATCGCTGCGGTCCAGCCCTAATACCTCGCCATAGGCTGTCACTAAATATAACTTGCGAAACACATCCATCGGCACATGTTCTAAAACACGATAAGTAGCAATGTAAACAGACCGTTTGGGAGATCCGTCTTCATGAGGCACGCAGCGTTTGAGGCTCTGTTCAATATGGAAGTAATCATTTCGGAAAGCCGGGTCTAGTTCAATGAACATAGCCTGTCCATGCTGCTTCTTTGTTGTGCCGACGGCATAGTAACTGCCAAACTCCTCTGGCGACAACATAGAAGCGATGAGGGCTTCTGGAACAAGAGACAGGTATAAATGTTGAGTCATATCGATTCTCCTTCATAGAAAAAGACAAGAGGCAAACTACTTAGGGTAAAGAAAACAAGTCAATTACGCGCATTTAGCAGCTTGCGTTAAAAATTTTAATCATTTTTTAACTATTCGCAGACAAGACACTCTATTTTGTGATTTGTCCAAGATAGTGGCATTATAGCAGGTTTATTTGGGGACAAAAACCTTAGACAATGGGTTAATACAGGGAGAAAATCAAATTTGGCAAATGGAGAAATTTAATCTATACTCTGCGTTTGCATTTTGATTTAACTTTAACGCGAACGGCCTTGACATATTGAAGTTTGGCTATAGAATGGCGTTACTTATGTTAAAGTACATCCTGATATAACAAGAGCGTTGGTCAAAGAGGGCCAAACGCTCTTTTGCGTGTTTATGCGTTCCGAGCGCCTGGGACGTTTTGTCCGCGAGCAGCCCTACAAAATAAGTTCAAAATCGGGCTTGGAGCCTTAAATGATCTGGGAGGTCACTTAGTGGAATCGACAGAATTTCAATCACTGCGTATTAGTTTAGCATCCCCTGAACAAATTCGTTCATGGTCTTATGGCGAGGTTACAAAGCCGGAGACGATCAATTATCGTCGTTTACGCCCGGAGAAAGACGGCCTGTTTTGCGAGGCCATTTTTGGGCCAACGCGAGATTGGCAATGCTACTGTGGCAAATACAAGAATGTGCGTTACAAAGGCATTGTGTGCGACAAGTGCGGCGTCGAAATTACGCGATCGGCCGTTCGCCGCGAGCGCTTGGGACACATTGAGTTAGCCGCGCCTGTGGCTCATGTTTGGTATACGCGCCGCGTGCCCAGCTATATGGGACTTTTGCTCAATGTGTCGCGGCGGAATCTGGATCGGGTGCTTTACTTTGCTCAATATGTGATTACCAGTGTTGATGAAGAGGCTCGGCAGCGGGCTTTAAAACGCTTAAGCGAAGAGCTGGATGAAGCGGAACTGAAGTTTGAAGCCGATGTACAGGATCAGATCAAAGAATCGGCCGTTGAGGCGACGACGCGGGTGGTGGAGTTGGAGGCGCAGTTGGCGGCGCTCAACGCTTCTTTTGACGAGCGTCAGGCGGCGGCGACGGACGAAGTAGTGCGCGAAGCGAAAATAATTGAACAGCGTCTGGAAAACTTGAGCGGCACGGCCGTTTCCGAGGAGATTGTTTTAGGCGATTCTGTTATCGTAAGCAGCGGCGAAGTTGTGGGCCGCGAGCACAGTGTCATCGTCCAAGAAATCACCACCGAGCGGCTGACGCTCGTGCAGCAAGAGACCGAAGAACGTCATCAGAGTCAGGTTGCCGCTTTGCAGAAAGAAATCGAAGAACTGCGAGTCGAGGTAGAAACCGTTGCCCAGGATGTGCGCGCCCAAATTGGGCAGAAACTGGTTTTATTGCGTCAACAGGCGCAAACCAACCAGGATTTGCTTGAAAATTTAGCGCAGATGATGTTCCTGAATGAGAACGAATACCGCGACCTGAAAAGTAAATTTGGCAATGTCTTCCGCGCCAGTATGGGCGCCGAAGCGTTGGTTGACATCCTGAAGCGTATGGATTTGGACAAGTTGTCCAAAGATTTGTGGCGCGAAGTCCGCACGACCCGCTCCAAGCAGGCGTCCAAACGGGCCACCAAACGATTGCAGGTTGTTGAGGCGTTACGCAGCAGCAACAACCGGCCGGAATGGATGATTTTGGAAGTGCTGCCGGTGATCCCGCCCGATTTGCGGCCAATGGTTCAGTTGGATGGCGGCCGTTTTGCCACGTCTGACTTGAATGATCTGTACCGCCGGGTTATCAACCGGAACAATCGCCTCAAGCGTCTGTTGGATTTGGGCGCGCCGGATGTGATTGTGCGTAATGAAAAGCGAATGCTGCAGGAAGCGGTAGACAGCTTGATTGACAACAGCCAACGCGGCAAGGCGCTTAGTCGTCGCGGCCGTCGCGAGTTGAAATCTCTGTCCGATATGTTGAAAGGGAAGAAGGGCCGTTTCCGCCGCAACCTGTTGGGTAAGCGTGTTGATTATTCTGGCCGTTCAGTAATTGTGGTTGGCCCGACCCTGAAGTTAGGCCAATGCGGTTTACCGAAAGTGATGGCCTTGGAACTGTTCCGGCCGTTTGTCATTAGCAAACTGGTTGAATATGGCTATGCCAGCAATGTGAAAGGCGCCAAGCGTTTCATCGAGCGCCAGCCGCCGGAAGTGTGGCAGGTGTTGGAAGAGGTGATTCAGGGACGGCCGATTATGCTGAACCGGGCGCCGACATTGCACCGTTTGGGCATTCAAGCCTTTATGCCCAGTCTGGTTGAAGGCAAGGCGATCCATTTGCACCCCTTGGTGTGCGCCGCTTTTAACGCCGACTTTGACGGCGACCAAATGGCCGTCCACATTCCGCTTTCGGAAAGAGCGGTTAAAGAAGCCAAAGAATTGATGCTGGCTAGTCGTAACTTGCTTAAGCCGGCCGATGGCCAGCCGATTGTCGGCCCCTCGAAAGATATGGTGTTGGGCGTCTACTACTTAATGTTGATGCACGATGGTTTGAAAGGGGAAGGACGTACTTTTGGTAGCTTGCAAGAAGTAGAAATGGCGTATGAGTTAGATTATGTGGACGTTCATGCCAAGATTAACTTGTATACGGAGACGTATTTCAAGGATGATGGCAAGCGTTATGCTGACGGTAAACCTCGTAAGCGCATGATCGAAACGTCGCCAGGTCGGGTGTTGTTTAACCAGGTTTTGCCGCCAGAAATGCGTTTTACGAACCAGGAATTGGACAAGGGCGGCGTTAACCGGCTTATTAACCGGGTTTATCGGTTGTTGGGCGATGAGGTGACGGTAAAACTGGTTGACGACGTTAAGAATATCGGTTTCAAGTATGCGACGGTTTCCGGTACGACGATGGCTGTGGCGGATTTGACCATCCCTGAAGAACGGGAAGGTATTTTGAACGATGCGCGTAAGCGGGTAGATGAAATTGATCGGCAGTATCGTCGCGGTTTGTTAACTGAGGATGAGCAGTATCAGCGCACGATTGAGCAGTGGAACGGCGCTAAGGATAAGGTGGAAAAGGCGGTGCGGGATGCGATTAACCCGGCTGGCCCTATTGCGATGATGGCGCTTTCCGGCGCGGGCAAGGGCGGCTTTGGCCCCATTACCCAGCTGGCTGGTATGCGCGGTTTAATGGCTGATCCGAGCGGCCGTATTATTGCGGTGCCTATTCGCTCCAATTTCCGTCAGGGGTTGGATACGTTGGAATACTTTATCTCGACGCATGGGGCGCGTAAAGGTTTGGCCGATACCGCCTTGCGGACGGCCGATGCCGGTTATCTGACGCGTCGCCTGGTGGATATTGCTCAAGATATTATTGTCATGGGCGATGATTGTGGCACGAATAAGGGGATTTGGATTCGCCGCAAGGATAATTTTGGTAAGCAGACTTTGGCGGAACGGATTTACGGCCGTCACGCTGCCGAACCCATAATTGATCCGGAAACGGGCGAGATTATCATCCAAAAAGGCGAATTATTTACGGAAGCATTGTCGGATATGATTGATGAGGCCGGACTGGATGACGTGTATGTATATTCCCCGATGACTTGCGAAATGCCGCGTGGCATTTGCGCTAAATGTTACGGAATTGATTTGGCGCGTGGGAAAACAGTGGAAATGGGGACGGCCGTTGGTATTGTGGCCGCTCAATCCATTGGCGAACCGGGAACCCAGCTTACGCTGCGTACCTTCCACACGGGCGGTACGGCATCTGCGGGCGGCGACATTACGCAGGGTTTGCCTCGTGTCGAGGAGCTGTTTGAAGCCCGTCAGCGGCCTAAGGGTGAGGCGGTTATCACCGAGATTGGCGGCATTGCCGAAGTGCGCGTTGTTGAAGGCGTGCGCCATGTCTTCATTACCGAAAGCAAACTGGTTGACGATGTGTACGAACTGCCTGAAGGATGGACAGTTAAGGTTGAGGACAATGCCAACGTGGATCAGGGCGCGGTTTTGGCTGAAAAGGATAAGGATGTGTTGGTGGCCCGCCAATCCGGCCGTGTGGCCTTAAATGGCGATTTGCGCGTTGTTTGGGAAAGCAAAGACGAGCGGGATTATCCGATTCCGGCCGGTATGCGTCTGCTTGTTTCTGATGGCGAACCGGTAAACGCTGGCGCGCCTTTGACGGAAGGGTCGTTGAATCCGCACCGGATTTTGGAAATTCTGGGCGCTGACGCGGTGACGCAATACCTGCTGCGCGAAGTGCAAAAGGTATATCGTCCGCAAGGCCAGAATATCCATGACAAACATTTTGAGGCGATTATTCGCAAAATGTTGAGCAAGGTGATGGTGACCACATCGGGAGACACGGAAATGCTGCCGGGCGATTTGGTCGAAGCGGCCAGGTTCCATGAACAGAATGCGGAAGTCATCGATGAAGGCGGCGAACCGGCGCAAGCGGAACAGGTGCTTTTGGGCATCACTAAAGCGGCTTTGAACACGGACAGCTTCTTGTCGGCCAGCTCTTTCCAACATACGATTAAGGTGTTGGCTGGGGCGGCAATCGCCGGTAAGGAAGACAGGCTGTATGGCTTGAAGGAAAATGTCATCATCGGTAAGCTGATTCCGGCTGGGACAGGGTATGGCCTGGATCAGGTCGAGCCAGAGGTTGAAGAATTGGCGGAAGGCGACGATGTTGAGGCTGTAATTGACCTGAAAACGACGTTGATTGACGATGATACGGATGATGAAATTCTGGCGGCGATTGCGGCGGCGGCGGCTGATGCCAAGAAGGTTGCTGATGAAGAAACGGCCGCAGGAGCGGACGCAGGAGCGGATGCGGAAACAGAAGCGGAAGAAGCCCCCGTTGTAGAAGAAGCTGAGGTTGAATCTGAGACCGAGGCCGAAGCTGACTGAACCGAGGCTGGCTGAAACGCGTTGTTGAGATCAAAAAAACGGCGATCCAATTTTGGATCGCTGTTTTTTTGTGTAAAGCGCCGAAACGAACGTTTAATAATTGCGTTTTAGAAGCATGTTTGCCAGTTGATGGAGGGCGGCGGCGGCGGGGCTGCTAGCTTGAGCCATTTCCAGGCTGTTTAGCGCGTTTTGGGAATAGGCGGCGGCCTGGTCGGCGGCGTAATTGTGGGCGTGGGCCTGGTTGAGGAGGGTAACGGCCGTTTCCACAAACCCATCAGCTACATTTTCTTGAGCGTACAATTGGCGCAGTTCCGCATTTTGCGATAACCCGTACAAAACGGGCAGCGTCTTCTTTTTGGTGATGATGTCGGTGGCTGCCGATTTGCCGGTGACGGCTTCGTCGCCCCAAATGCCCAGGATGTCGTCAATGACCTGGAAGGCCAGTCCCAAATTGCGGCCGAATTGGGCGTAATGGTTGATGATGTCGGGGGCGGCTCCGGCGATTAAGGCCCCTAATTCGGCGCTGAGGGCGATGAGTACGGCCGTTTTCCCCGTAATCATCTGCAAATACGCGGCCACACTCACTTCGTCCCGCGTTTCAAAGTCCATGTCGGCGTGTTGCCCTTGCGTTAAGGCCAGACAGGTTTCATCAAAGCGGCACAGCGCTTGCACCACGACTGTTGGGTCCACGCCGCGTTCTATCAAGCGGCACATGGCCAGATGGGCGGCGGCAAACATGCTGTCGCCGCTGTTGATGGCTTGCTCGATGCCCCAAATTTTCCACACCGTATCGCGGCCGCGCCGTGTGGGGCTGGCGTCCTCGATGTCGTCGTGGATGAGCGAGAAGTTGTGTAGCAGTTCGATGGCGGCGGCGGCGGGCAGGGCTTGCCGCCAATCGCCGCCGGCAGCCTGGCAGGCCAGCAGGCACAGAACGGGTCGAATGCGTTTGCCGCTGTTGATATTGGTTGGCTGCAAATCGGCGTCCACCCAGCCCATGTGGTACTGCATCATGCCATAGAACGAATCTGGCGGGGAGCCGTCGGCCTGCAAAACGACCCGCATTTCTTGCTCTAACGCGGGCAGCATTTCATCAAAATAGTTGTTTAGTTCGTTGGTCATAATTGAATATGGTGATTAGGGAAGGGAGCCTAAATCATTCTCCATTCTCTAATCCCTAAAACTCCGTATGTAGTTGTGATTCAGACAATGCCGTCAAATCGGCAATGCCGGCGCCAAACATGGTGACGCGCAGTTCGTCGGTGAGGATTTGAGCCAGTTCGACGACGCCATCTGCGCCGTTTTGGTTGGCGGCGCGCAGGAAATCGCCGGCGATGCCGACGAGCCGCGCGCCCAGGGCGATGCTTTTGGCGATGTCGATGCCGCTGTGGATGCCGCCGCTGGCGATGATGGGTAGATTGGCAGCTTGGCGACAGTATTGGATGGAAACGGCCGTTGGAATCCCCCAATCAATAAACGCCCCGGCTACACGGGCATGGCGGGCCGTTGGCGCACGGTACATCTCCACCTGGCTCCACGATGTGCCGCCCGCTCCAGCCACGTCAATCGTCGCCACACCCGCGTCGGCTAGCTGGCGCGCCGCCTGCGGCGAAAAGCCCCAGCCCACCTCTTTGGCAATGACCGGAACCGGCAGTTGGCGGCAAACCGCTTCGATTTTGCCCAGCAATCCGGCAAAATTACCGTCGCCTTCCGGTTGAACCGCTTCCTGGATGGGGTTGATGTGCAAAATCAGCGCGTCGGCTTCAATCATGTCTACGGCGCGTTGGCATTCGGCTAAGCCGTAGCCGTAATTCAACTGCACCGCGCCCAAATTGGCGAATAGGGGGATGTCGGGGGCGACATCGCGCACGCGGAAGGTGTCGGCCAGGCTGTCGTCTTCGATGGCGGCGCGTTGGGAGCCTAAACCCATTGCCATACCCACTTCCTGCGCCGCCGCAGCCAGAATGCGATTTATTTCCAGAGCTTCGGCCGTGCCCCCCGTCATTGAGGAGATGAGCAAGGGCGTTTTTAGCGACTTGCCAAAAATTTGGGTGGTTGTATCAATCTGCGCCAAATCCAGTTCGGGCAGGGCCTGGTGCATGAAGAAGTATTTTTCCAGGCCGGTTGTCACTTTTTTGAAGGCCACGTCTTCTTCTAAATTGATGCGAATGTGGTCGGCTTTGCGCTGTTCGTGGTTGTTTTCGGGAACGTCGGGGCGCAGGGGAGAATTCATAAACACTCCATGTTGAGTTTGATTGGCAAAAGTATACCGTGCCGTTTCTGGTTTTGCGAGTTTGAAAGGCGCGCGGTAAGGGTGATTGGGTACAGTAGCTGACGGTTTAGCTGTGGCAGGGGTACGGCCGTTCTCCGTTATTGGTTTACAGTTCGTCTCTGCCCAATGGCTACGATACAATACTTGGTCGAATTATAGTTTTTATGGAGGTATCATGCGTGTACTAATTACTGGCGCAGCCGGTTTTCTCGGCTCCCATTTATCTGATCGTTTTATCAATGAGGGCCATACCGTTGTCGGTATGGATAATTTGATAACGGGCAGTATGGATAATATCGCTCATTTGATGGGCCATGAACGGTTTAGTTTTGTTAATCAAGATGTGAGCAATTACATTTATGTGGCGGGGGAATTGGATGCGGTGCTGCATTTCGCATCGCCAGCCAGCCCCAACGATTATTTGGAGTTCCCCATCCCGACAATGAAGGTTGGCTCATTGGGAACGCACAACACATTGGGTTTGGCGAAGGCCAAAGGGGCGCGTTACTTGTTCGCTTCCACGTCGGAAACGTATGGCGATCCGCTGGTAAATCCGCAGCCGGAGACGTATTGGGGCAATGTAAATCCCAACGGGCCACGAAGCTGCTACGATGAAGCCAAGCGTTTTGGCGAAGCGTTGACGCTGTCTTACCAACGTTATCATGGTTTGGAAACGCGGATTGTGCGTATTTTTAACACGTATGGTCCTCGGATGCGGTTGAATGACGGCCGTGTTGTTCCCAACTTCATCGCCCAGGCCTTGACGAATAAGCCGCTGACGGTTTATGGCGACGGCAGCCAGACGCGCTCGTTCCAATACTACACCGATTTGGTGGAAGGCGTTTACCGGCTGTTGTTCTCTGGCGAGAGTATGCCGGTTAACATCGGCAATCCGGTGGAAATGAGCATTTTGGATTTTGCCAATGCCGTGACGGAGATTTCGGGTAGTAGTTCAGATATTGTGTTTGTGCATCCGAAGGACGGCCGTTTTACCGATGATCCTAAAGTGCGCCGCCCCGACATCAGCAAGGCCAAACGGGTGTTGGGCTGGGAGCCAACCGTTGATTTAGCCGAGGGTCTGGCGAAAACGGTAGACTTTTTCCGTTCGCGGGTGTAGAGAAATGGGGCAGGCGGCCGGCAGCAGGTGGCAGGTGATAAGTGGTAGGCGGATACTGGCCACTTGCTGCTTGCTACTTGCTATTGTTTTGGGGTTAGCGCTGGCCCGGCTGCCGCTGTTATGGGCGGTGGGGATGGTGGGGGGAACGGCCGTTTTCCTTATTATCCTCATCTACCCATTGGCTGGGCTGGGGCTGGCGCTGCTGTTGGGGCCGCTGGGCGCGCTGGAAAGCTCTCTCGGCTTCACCTCGCCCCTGGACAGCGGCCAACTGGCGCTTTTACTGACATTGGCCGTCTGGTTGGCGCGCGGATTGCGCCGCCGCCGCATCGAAATCCCACATACATTCCTCAATGTTTCCCTGCTCGTTTTCCTATTTATTGCCGCGCTGACGCTCGTCAACGCCCCCTCGCTGCCTATTGGCTTCAAAGAACTGCTCAAATGGGTTGAAATCCTGCTCATCATCTGGCTGTTGGTAGACGAATACTTTCACCATTCATCATTCCGCATTCATCATTTACTGTGGATACTGCTCCTTGCCGGAACGGTTCAGGCGGCTATCGGTATCTGGCAGTTTGGCCTGCGGGGGACAGGGCCGGAACATTTTTTGGTTTTGGGTCGTTTTTACCGCGCTTACGGCACGTTTGAGCAGCCTAATCCGTTTGGCGGATTCATCAACTTGACGGCATTATTGGCATTGGGCGCGTTTATTGGTTTATTTATGCGTTGGCGGATTGATTACCGGCAAGCTGATGGGAAAATCAATTCACCCTTTCACCTATTCACCTATTCACCTCTTCTCCTTGCTGGCGGTGCGGCAGCGGTAACGGCCGTTGCTCTCATCGCTTCCTGGAGTCGGGGGGCGTGGCTGGGATTTGGAGCGGGAACGGCCGTGCTGGCCTTTTATTTGCCGCGGAAACGATGGCAGGGCGTCGCTTTGCTGGGGCTGGGGATGGGCATTCTGCTCCTGGGAATGCAGTTCAACCTTATTCCGGCATCCATTACCGCGCGTGTGACTGACTTTAGCCAGGATTTGCAATTTGGCGATGTGCGCGGCGTGGACATCAACGACGCTAACTATGCCGTTTTGGAGCGGTTGGCTCATTGGCAGGCCGCTGTGGGCATGGCTGAGGCTAATTTGTGGTTGGGCGTTGGCTTTGGCAATTATGAACCAGCCTACGCCGATTATGACCTCATCAATTGGCCGGCTCCGTTGGGCCATGCCCATAATTATTATTTGAATTTATTGGCCGAGACGGGCCTGTTGGGGCTGTTGGCGTATGTGGGGTTGTGGACGGCCGTTTTCTGGCAAACTATCCGCGTTGTCAATAAACTGGATTGGCCGCGACGCGGCATCGCCCTGGGCCTTTTAGCCGCCTGGACAGCCCTTGCCGTGCATCATCTAGTAGATAAATTGTACGTCAACAACATCTACATCCATTTGGGCGTTATGCTTGGCCTGCTACAATTGCTGGACAAAGAAACTACAAGACTAGAGATTGGAGACCACAAGACTTAATGATCGCTTTTTTAGTACGCATTGCCGTCCGTTTCGGCATCAATCCCAAAGAGGCTGAGCGCTTTTCTAAATTCCTCGTCGTGGGTACGATTGGGGCTGTTGTAGATTTTGGCACATTCGCTTTGTTGACAGAGGTGGTTGGTTTGCCTACGCTTGTTGCCAATACCATCTCCTTTTCAGCGGCCGTCGCCAGTAATTTTACGCTCAATCGCTATTGGACGTATCCCGATTCACGGGACAAGGCTTTGTCTTCGCAGTTGGGGCAATTTGCGCTGGTCAGCATCATTGGGTTGATTCTTAATAATACCATCTTAGCTTTGCTGGAAAATCCGTTTGCCAGCCTGTTGGAGACAGTTGGCATACTGCCTACGTATGGCAAATTCCTGGCTAAAGTTGTGGCCACGCTTGTGGTCTTGTTTTGGAATTTCTTCATTAATCGGTATTGGACCTATAACGATGTGGATTAGTTTGATCGCATGAAAATTGGCATTGATGTGACGGCCGCCATTACCCAGGGAGGCGGAATTGGCCGGTACACACGGGAACTGGCTCAAGCGCTGGTCGCCGTAGATGGGGACAATGAATACCATTTTTTCTCGGCCAAACAGCCGCCCACATTGCCCGTTTCCGACCCCATCCCCACTGTCGCTAACGCCCATTACCATCCCGCGCCGCTGGATGAGCGTTGGTTGTACCGCTTGTGGTATCGGTTGCGCCTGCCGCTGCCAGTGCAATGGGCGACGGGACGGCTGGATTTGTTCCATTCGCCTGATTTTGTTTTGCCGCCGGTTAGCGGCAGCATCCCCACACTGCTGACAGTACACGATTTGTCGTTTATCCATTACCCAGACGTGTTTCCGGCGCGATTGGTCGCGTATCTCAATCAGGTTGTGCCCTGGTCAATCAAGCGAGCCACGCATATTTTGGCTGATTCGCAGGCGACCAGAGATGACTTGATCGCTATTTGGCAAATTCCAGCCGATAAAATTACGGTTTTGTATTCTGGCGTGAATGAGACGTTTCGGCCCGTGACGGATGAGGTGAAGTTAACGGCCGTTCGCGGCAAATACGCTTTAACCGACGCCCCCTACATCCTCAGCGTAGGCACCGTCCAGCCGCGCAAAAACTATCAAATGCTTATCCGCGCTTTCCAGCCCGTTGCCGCCAGCCATTCCCACAATTTGGTCATCGCCGGCGGGAAGGGGTGGCTGTATGACGCGATGTTGGCCGAGGTAGAGAAGCAGGGTTTAAACGGCCGTGTTCACTTCACCGGTTTTGTAGACGATGCCGACTTGCCGGCCTTGTACAGCGCGGCCGCGCTGTTTGCCATGCCCAGTTTGTACGAAGGATTTGGCCTGCCCCTCCTGGAGGCGATGGCTTGCGGCGTTCCTGTCCTTACCTCCAATGTGTCGAGTTTGCCAGAGGTGGTGGGGGAAACGGCCGTGCAACTGCCTCCTACCCAGGAAATTGCCTGGACCCAAGCCATCCACGATCTCCTCGCCGATCCCGCCCGCCGCGCTCGTTTGATTGCTGGCGGTTTTCGGCAAGCCCGCCAATTTGATTGGACCAACTCAGCCCGACAATTACTCCGTATTTATCACGAACTCTTAAATTGATACTAAAGTACTGTTGCTATCCTACAGTAAAGCCTTAAAAATAAAGGTGCGGCATTGTAGTAACTAATTATAATCGCTTTGATTTGCGCTTAGGTAAACCATAAAGAGTATTTTGATAAAAAATGCGCTAATTTTTTGTGGTTTACTCAGGGAAAACGGGAGAACCATAGTTTTCCTAATTCAAATTACTTTCCCGTTTTCACCTAAGTTGGCTAATCATAGGAGCTGCGTAAGATGGGCCTGGCAATCAAGGTTCAACAGCATCGCCATACCGCTAATGTTATCGAAACCCTGCGTATTCAACTTGTGCGTAGTATCTTCCATTTGCGCGGCCAATTTGCGCGCAATAACCTCTTACAACCCCAAACTGAGTTGCTGACCGAACCCTATAAACAATTGGAGACAACCGCACGAGTAAACGCCCGCATCGTATCCAGCACGCAAAGAAGCTCCTTTGCCTTGATAGCGACTGGCGAAGGGCCTAACCGCCAATATCTGCTGCAATGGAATGGCAATTGGAAAATGTTTAATTTGGTTGGCGGCAAATTAGATAATCTTAAAGGCGACGAGAACTCGTTCCGACGTACCATCCAGCGCGAAGTTGCCGAAGAATTGGGCTTAACTTGTCCAAGCGAATTCCTCGTAGGTAAAGAAATTGCACAGTTGCGAATGCGGCAATTTTCTCAGCGTGAACAGATTGTCAAAAACTATCATTTCGCCATATTTGAAGTAGCCATTTTTCCCGATCTGCCGCTAGACTGGAAGATGCCTCATTATTTTGCGCGTTGGTTGTCTACCGGCCGTGAAAACGTCTTTGTTTCCAGAGCCGAAATCGAGAATCTTTGCACGGTGTCGGGCAAGCCGATATCGGCAACAACCCGCCATATTCTGCGTGAATTAGGCGAACTACGCACTTAACCTTTGTTTAGCCAAAACTGACCTATTTCCCCCAAAAACGACGATCGCCTCGTCTGCTAGTACTAATTTCCTATTCGTTACTATACATAATAGTACCTGTTTCCTATTCTGGGCGGGTTTTACCTCTTTCGCATATTGGTCAAAATGAGGCATAATACAAAACATAAAGTATTTCTATCTGTAGTATCTTGATTTATATACGTTGCTTGACGCAAATAAAACGACTGACAGGACGTTGCATGTTATTTGGCTCCTGGAAGCAATTGAGTTATTGCGTTACTTACATAATGGCGTGATTCCTGACTAACCAACGGTTGCTGCTGTCATACCCCACCTTCGTGAGGGCGGGCTTTGCGAAGGCAGGTATCCACCTTTTTTACAGAATGGATTCCCACCTGCGCTGGAATGACACGATCAATGGTTAAAAAGGAACAACTCTAATACAGCTTGCCCAGGCAAACAGTTGACGGTATGTGTGGGGTGTTGATGATGATGACAACGGGTTTATTTCATGGTGTGATGAAATTGAAGACATTGTGTGTTGGCGGGCATTTTTATCAAAAGCCTGAAACAGACGAGTCGCTTCAATTTCCCAAAAATGTATTAGAACATACCGACGACTTCATATTCCTGACCGGTGTAGCTTATGATCAAGCTTTGGATGTTGTGTCGCAGGATAGGGATATCGATTTGGTTTTTGTGGACGCTGATTATGATCCGCTGCCCGAACTCACAATGTTCATCACGCAGGTGCGCGAAATGCGATCTAAATTGCCGGTGGTTATTTTTACGAGCGGCGCCGATGATAAGATGCGTTTTTTGATGCGCGACGGCGTATCGTGGCATTTTACCAAGCATTCAACGTCAATCGCTCGTTTGGCGGAACAAATCCAACGGTTTGTTTTTTCGCCGGTAAGTTGGGATGAATTGTTTGAGCAATATGCCAGCGACAATGTGAAGCCGCGTATTGAGCCGGGACTAAGCTATGCCGACCTGGAT
The DNA here is from genome assembly GCA_024762695.1 of Anaerolineae bacterium. Classification (GTDB taxonomy): domain Bacteria; phylum Chloroflexota; class Anaerolineae; order Promineifilales; family Promineifilaceae; genus JACKCC01. The sequence goes on along the minus strand of JANTGY010000014.1, from coordinate 5,494 downwards.
GCGCTGAATCAAAATCCTGAAGAGCGCTATATCATTAAACGATTGTTTGCTAACAGCGATGTGGTGCAGATTTTCCGCATGGATGAGGGGTTAAGCGGATCGCGTATTTACACGGTGAAACCGGCTCACCAACTGCGACGTATTTTGAAGATTGACGTGGTTGACCATCTGGAAGCGGTACGGGAAAAGCAGGAGCGACTGATTCAGCCGCGCCTGAACCGGCGGATTGGTCAAATTCAGGGCAAGTTGGTGCGCGGCCAACACATGGCGGGAACATGTTACAGCTTGGCCGGATCAAACAGGGATGCCATTACCTTAACCCAGTTTTTGCAAGACCAAAATCGGGTGCGGAAGGAACTGATTGACGAAATCTTGGAGCAGTTGCGCGTGAGTCTGGATCAGTTGTACGCGGGCAGCAGCGATACGGAGCTGCGATATTGGGCGCCGCTTTATTCACGGGTTTTGCCGACGCATCTCACGTTGGCAGATGCGGAGTTGGTTGAACCAGATGAGGATGAAGCTGATTTTGTGTTTTCGGCGGATGATCTGACGACATTATCGGCCGTTCCTGGTAACCAAACGCTGCGGGCGATTAACGAGGCTGTTTTGGAAGGAGAGCGGCCGCAGGTCATCTTATGTAATTTTGAGGTGGCGGAATTAGACACGCAGCATGGGGTTTTATATTTGCACGATGATTTGGTCGCCCGCTACCCGGTCTCGCCGTTGGTACGGGGAAAGAACCACCCTATTTTGCGTTTTAAGGTGAAGTTGAAGGAATCGGAATGGGCGATGTTGACGCATCCTGTTTTTCGGCGCGGCAAGCGGATTTGTGTGCGCGGCCGGGTGACGGATACGCAGGATACGATTTTGGGGCGCAGTATTGCCGAGGTGACGGGCGAATCGTTTGATTTCCGGTCGAAACAGTTTGAGTTGGGGGCGGGGCGGTTTATTTCGCCGATTACAAATGTGCGTAGTTTGCTGTGGGAAATTGGCCGGGAAGACATGATTGTGCCGATCCCGCAGGTGTCGCCGGTTTTGCATGGGGATTTGAATACGAGCAATATCCTGGTGGAAATGGGCGATGATGTGCCGGTGTGGCTGATTGACTTTTCGGATGCGCGTCCGGGGCATATTTATTTTGATTTAGCTAAGCTGGAAGTGGAATTTCGTACCCATATTTTCTACCGTTTGTTTAAGGAAATGGTGGACGAGGGAATGTGGGACATGGATACGGCGACCAAGTTTGCTTTGCTGGTGGAGAATGTGCTGCTGCAAACGATTGATGGTGAATTTGGGGATTTTGTTTCCGCTTTGCGGGATTATCGGCCGGAATGGTATGACAGTTTGTATACGCATTTCCCGCTTTATTCGGAAAATTTGCTCTATTTTTTGTTTTCGTTGCGTAAAATTGCGGAGACGCACAGCCCGGAGCGGTTTAAATATCATTATCCAGTGGCGATATTTTTCCAAAGTATTGCGGTGTTGAAGTATGAGGGGTTGGGGAAGGAACCCTGGCATCCGTGGGCGAAGCGGCTGGCGTTGTGTTCGGCGGCGGTGTCGGGTAAGCAGGCGATTGAAGAGGTGGAACGGCCGCGCGAAGTGGCGGAGGTGTTGAATGTGCTGCGCCAACGGTCGGCATTCTCATTGATTACGGTGGGGAGCGGTGAAGAGCGCAAGTTTTTGCTGCAATGGAACGATAACTGGGGCATGTTTAACCTGATTGGCGGTAAGATTGATAATGAAAAGGGCGACCGGGATTCATTTGCGCGGGCAATTCAACGGGAACTGTTGGAGGAGTTGGGGTTGAAGAGTCCTAAGGATTACCGGATTGTGCGGGAGTTACGGCCGTTGCTCAAACGCCAGTTTTCGCGTCGTGAATATGTGTTTAAAGATTACGAGTTCCGCATTTTCAAGATTGAATTTTTGCCGCGTCACCCAGTCACCAGCGAAGAATACGATCGCTTTTCCGCCAGGCTGTCGGCTGACCGGGAGAATATGCTGGTGACACGGGCCGAAATTGAGCGTTTACGTACCGGAGACGGCCGTCCCATATCCGAAACGACGCGCATGATTTTGCAAGAATTGGGCGAAATTACCGCCTTTGATGCTGGCGATGTGTTTGCCTCCCTTGATTTTCAGTTGGATGACAACGAGCTTGTCGTTAGCCGGGGGCGGGCCCAGTTTTACGGCCGTTTAATCAATCCCCAGTTTGGTAGTTTGGTCGAAAACATCATGATCGAAGTCTTGCCATCGGGCGATTATGAGACGGATGTGGACACGGCTTTGATTCAGATTGATGCGCTGGACGCTGGCGAGGAAGTTCCCGTCGCCATCTGGTTGCAGCCGCGCGAGAAGGAAGCGACGGTGCATTTGCGAGCCACCTATTATGATGCGCGCGGCCACGAATTCCGCCAGCTTTTTGACGGTAAAGTGAACTTTGTGACTCAGGAACGGTCGCTGTTTCATATTAACAATCCCTACGTAGTGGGTAAACCGCTGACTCCGGCTTCAGAATCGCTTTACATGGGCCGCGAAGATGTGTTCATGTGGATTGAGGAGAATTTGATTGGCAAAACCCAGCCGCATACCCTCATTTTGTATGGGCAGCGGCGTATGGGCAAAACTTCGACGTTGTACCAATTGGTGGGCGGCAAACGAGGCCAGACGATTCGGGAATACCCAGGTTATCCGATTTACCCGGTTTATATTGATTTGCAGCGGCTGGCGGGCAGCGACATGCCGGAGTTTTTTGAGCAGTTAAGCCAGCAGATTGCGCGGGCGCTGCGTAAGCGCGATATTATCGTTTCTGTCCCGGAAAGTTGGGAGAGTAACGGTTCGATTTACAGCGAATTTGATGGGTTTTTGGACCAAATTGAGGAGAAATTACCGAAAAACGGTCTTTTGGCTTTGATAATGGATGAGTTGGAGCAGTTGCAGGCAAGCGTGGAAAACGGCCGTCTTAGCGAAGACATATTCCCGTATTTGCGTTCGCTCATGCAGCACCGCGCCCGATTGACCTTCATCCTGGTGGGAACCAACCAATTGATGGAGGATTATTGGAGTATCATCTTCCATGTGGGCATCAGCCGCGAAATTTTGTCTTTGAACCGTGACGAAACAGAAAAGTTGATCCGCGAACCGGTTTCGCCGATGATTCAGTACGACGATTTGGCCGTAGACCGCATCTGGTTGGCGACGCAGGGACACCCTTATTTCAGCCAACTTATCTGCCACCGATTGATTAGCGACACGAATTTAGACGGCCGTGTCAGTAAAACCATCACCATCGCCAATGTGCGCGAGACGATTGATAAAATTGTTGATGAAGACGACAGCCATTTGCAGCATTTATGGAACGAAAGCCCCAACGAGGAAAAGTATGTCCTGGCCGCTTTGGCTGGTACGCATGAAGTTGGCGAGGAAAGCGTGTCTCGTGTGGAGATCGCCTCGCGGCTGCGGGAAATGTCGTTGAGCGAAGAGGATTTGCACATGGCCTTGAAACGGTTGGAGCTGCGCCGCCTGGTGAATCGCCAACAGGTTGAACGACAAATTCAGCGCCGTTTGGCCCAGCCAGGAGCCTGGCAGCCTACATTGGTCAGTAAAGATTATGCTTACCGCATCTCATTTGATTTGCTGCGCGTGTGGGTGGCGCGCAAACATCCATTAGGTTCTATGATGAGCGTGGCAGGGCAGCCGACCCATTAGTGTGAAGGGATATTTTTAATGGCTTATATTGTGGGACATCCGATTAAAAAACCGGCTGATTTTTACGGCCGTTCCCAACAAACACAGCGTTTCTTTGAAATCATTGGCGGCACGCAGACCCAATCCATCAGCGTGCTGGGTTTGCGTCGCGCCGGTAAGACCTCTTTTCTTCAATACGTTTCCCACAAAGATGTCATCGCCCGCCATTTGCCTGACCCCGATAACTACCTGATGGTTTACGTAGACATGTCCTCCTGCAAGACGCCCTCCGAGTTTTATCGGCGGCTGCTGGTTCGTTTACAAGTTGTTTTGGGGCAGGGGCAACCCATCAACTTGTGGCGCGAATCGCCGCCCAGCGAAACGAAGATGTATGACGTCGAAGCATTGTTGTGTCAATATCCCAACCGGCGCGTGGTATTGCTGCTGGATGAGTTTGATCATTTGCAAACAGGCGCGTTTGATCAGGATTTTTTGATTGAACTGCGGGCGATGACCAGCGTAATGGACTATGAATTGGCCTGCGTCACCGCCTCCTACTGGGATTTGTACCAATTGGGCAGTCATATTGGACTGCCGCCCACCTCGCCTTTTTACAACATCTTTTATCCAACGCCTATCTATTTGTCCGGCTTGAAATCCGCCGCCGCTCAAACATTAATTCGGGAGCCGGCCGAACGAGCCGATTGGGAAGCGGCGGCAGCCGATGTGAAAATGATCCGCCAATTGGCTGGTTCGCTGCCTTTCTTTTTGCAAGCGACAGCCGCGAAATGGTTTCATGACAAACGAGAATACGGCCGTGCCAACCCCGCCCAGATTGGCAACCATCTCGTTGCCGCCATGTCGCCTTATTTTGCTCAATGGTGGCGCAGCTTCGACGAGTGCGAGCGCGATTTCTTGGAAGCGATAGCCCGCAAAGACCCCATCAAGCAACTGCCATACGATGAGTTGGCATTGACCGAAGCGGCGCGCCGTTTACGCGCTTTTGGCTTAATCCTTCAACGCGGCGATCAGTTTCGCATCAATGGCGCCGTTTTTGCCTTTTGGATTCGGTCATACGCAGGCAAAATTGTGTTAGACGGCCGTAAAGGAACTGCCCCTCTCCAACACAATATCGATCCAGTCGCTTTGCGCCACGCCCTCGTTAATTATTTTGATTTGGAAGAGCTGCGCACGTTGTGCTTTGACATTGGCGTGGACTTTGACGAACTCAAAGGCGAAGGCAAAGGCGGCAAAGCCAGAGAGTTAGTCGCTTATTGGCTGCATCAAGGCGATTTGTCCTTGCTGGCAGAAGCCATCCGCCGCGAACGAGGCGACGTCATCCATTTGCCCATTCCCACCCCAAAATAACGAAAATCCTGCCTTGCTTCCCTCCTAATCCGCCATTATAATGCGGGCAAGAAGAGTGAAAACAGGAGTATATTTTAGTGGTTCCGATTTATCGCAGCGACGGCGAATGGGTCGCCGTCTATGAGAAAAAGAATTTATTCAATGTAGATGGCGAGTGGATAGGGTTCGTCGTTGGACGCGAGGTATACGATCCCAGCGGCGCTTATTTGGGTTATCTAAGCAATGACAAGCGCCTTTTACGCGCCCGTGCCCGGCCGCGCAACCGACCGCGTTTACAACCGCCGCCCCGACCGCTGCGTCCAGACATGCCAGCGACAATGCCGTTGGCGCCTATGCTGGCAGCGCTGCCATTTAGCGAGATTGATTTGTTTGAAGAATTCCCGGATCGACTCTCCTTTGTCTCAGATACGCGACCAGATATGGATTAGTGCGAGACAGAGAC
>JANTGY010000013.1 GCA_024762695.1 Anaerolineae bacterium | reverse complement strand
GAAAATCGGATGCACGCCCAGAAAGCGATATTGGTTGAATTACTGGCGAAGTAATCCAGAATCGTAATCCGTGAACGACGATAGACCCCACTTAGTTTATCGTTTTTTACGCATTGCGGGGAGGCTCCTACGTGGCTAAGGACAACGCCCTATATGAAGATGCGCTAAACAGAGGCCATTCCTATCTCTGGGACCAGCAGTGGACAGAGGCTGTCAAGTCGTTTGAGACGGCGATTGGTTTTGCGAAGGAAGAGCCGGCTCCCTATGCGGGCTTGGGGGATGCGTACACAGGGTTGGAACGGTTACAAGACGCACTAAACAATTACAAGTTAGCCGCTCGCTACTCGCGGGGCAATGTTATTTATTTACGCAAGGTAGCTGAAATTCAAGAGTTATTAGGACTGGAAAGCGAAGCGGGTAAAACGTACATGGCGTTGGGTGAAATGGCCCTGAATCGACGCCAGTTGAACGAGGCGATGGATAATTGGCATCGCGCCGTTCGTTTGGAGCCGAATTTACTACGCGCGCATCAGCGGCTGGCCTCAATTTATCAACGCCAGGGAGCAGTGCGCAGCGCCATTCAGGAATATCTATCTATCGCCCATATTTTTCAATTGCAAAAAGAAAATGAACAGGCTCTTGAGTCTTGTCAGATGGCGCTTCAGTTGGATCCGCGTAATTCGGATATCTTAACGGCTATCGAGCTGATTAAGCAAGGGCAGCCAATTTTCGACAGCAAAGAACCGGTTATTACGTCAACGACAAGCGTAACGGGAATGCTGAGCCGAGGAACGCAAGGGGATTGGGACGACGACAAAAAGGAAGCGGAAACGGCCGCTCCGGTGCAAGATGCGCGCCGCAAAGCGATGGAGGAGTTGGCTGGCGGTCTTTTTGATGAAGAAGAAGACAGCGACATTAACAAACTTCAGCGCGATCACCTCATCAGCCAGGCGTTGGATTTTCAGCGACGCGGCATGGCGAATGAGGCAATCAGCTGCTACGAGCAAGCGATCTCCTCCGGCGAAGAAAGCACGGCGGCGCATTTTAATCTGGGCTTGTTGTATCAAGACAAACTGCGGTTTGAAGATGCCATCCGTGAGTTCGAAATTTCCGTTAATGAGCATGAGTATCGGTTGGCCAGTTCCTTTGCCCTGGGCGAAGCCTATCGGGGCCGGGGTCGCATTGAAAAAGCGATTGAGTATTTTATCAATGTGCTCAAAATCGTTGACCTCAAAACGGTGCAGCATAATCAAGCGGATCGTTTGATCGAGTTGTATGAAAATCTGGCGGACAGTCTAGTCGCGCAAGGGGAACGAGACCAAGCGACGGCGTTTGCTAATGCCCTGGTGGAATTTCTCAGCCACAAGGGGTGGGAAGACAAGGTCTCTCAAGCCCGGCAGCGATTGGATTCTATTTCTGATGCGGGGATGATGATTCTGGGCGATGTATTAACTGCCGGATCGGAGCAGGTATTAGAGTCGTTATATTTGAGTCAGGAGTATACGCGGCGGGGGATGTATAACACGGCCGTTGAAGAAACTTACCGCGCCATTCAACTTTCACCCGATTACTTGCCTGCCCATGTCCAGTTAGCCGAAGTATTGGCCCGACAAGGGCGACGCGGCGTAGCGGCCACAAAATTCACAACCATCGCTAACACATACCAGGTACGCGGCGACATAAACAGTTCCATCGCCGCCCATGAACGGGTTGTCGACTTATCGCCAATGGAGATTTCGACTCGCGCTCGCCTCATTGATTTGCTCAAACGACATGGACAAATCGATCGTTCATTGGAACATTACGCGGCGTTGGGCGAAACATACGATCAATTAGCCCAGGTAGACAAAGCGCGGGAAACTTACCAGGAAGCGCTCAAATTAACGCCGCGGGCGACAGACAGCCTTTGGCGAGGCCGTATTTTACGGCGGATTGCCGACATTGATATGCAGCGCTTTGATTGGTCGCGCGCGTTAAGCGCTTATAAAGAACTACGCCAATTGGAACCAGAAGATGAACGCACTGCCATCACCCTGGTAGATTTACATTACCGGGTGGGGCAAAATAATGAAGCGATTCGAGAATTAGACAAATACTTGATTCATCTGGTTCGCAGTGGACGCGGGGCTAAGGTAATCGGTATTTTGGAAGATATGGTAAATCAGCGACCAGCCGACGCCAATCTGGTTGACCGTCTCTCCCGCTTATATTTGCAACAAAAACGGCAAACGGATGCGGTTGATTTACTAGACAAGTTGGGCGAAGCTCAATTGGAAGCGGGCCATACGAAAGGCGCCATTAAAACCATCGAAAAAATCTTAAAACTCAATCCAGATAATATCGATAGTTACCAACAATTATTGAAGCAGTTAAATCAACAATTGTAACAAGCGTTTAGCGGTTTGTTTCTAGCATCATCCGTTGATGCACGGTTTTTCAGTGGTCGGCTTGTCATGCCTGCGAAGGCAGGCATCCATATTTTGTTACAGGAGAAGATGGATTCCCGCCTGCGCGGGAATGACGGCAAAATGGGACGACTGAAAAACCGTGTCCGTTCATGACTGGACAATCCGCTACTTTGACTAGATATCTCTGCACTTTTGCTATCCGTCCATACCCCTGCATTCAGAATTTCCGTTGTTAACTGAAATTGCCATAGTTGCCAACGACGAGGTAAAATCCGTTGCCGCTGTTTGCCATTTAGAATGGCAGACAGACGGGTATAAGGCAAACTACAAAAAGCATTTTGATAAAAATAGGCGAATGCGTTGTGGTTTACTCAGGGAAAACGGGAGAACCATTGGTGTCCTGAATCAAATTACTTTCCCGTTTTCACCGCGTTGAATTATAAGGGTTATAGTGGAAAAAGCGCTTGATTATCTTAATCAAATCAATCTGACCAGCGCGCTTGACATTTCGCTGGTAACGGCCGTCATCTACAGCGCGTTCATCCTCATCCGGGGAACCCGCGCCGTGCAAGTACTGCGCGGCTTCATTGGGCTGGCCTTGATTATTGCCTTACTCTCCTCACTCATTGATTTACCGGCCTTCAGTTGGTTAGTCAGCACCGCCCTTCCCGTCTTACTTCTGGCTATTCCCGTTATCTTCCAACCAGAACTTCGCCGCGCACTGGAACAAATTGGACGCACTGGTAATTATTTGCGGCTCTTTCGGCGAAACAAAGAAAACAAAGTTGTTTCCGCCCTCAAGCCAGCCTGTTTGCGCCTGTCCCAGCGGCGGCACGGGGCGCTCATTATCTTTGAACGAGATACGGGATTACAAGAATATATTGATACCGGCATCCTGATGAACGCGGAGCCGTCCCCTGAACTTTTTCTTACCATCTTCAATAAAACAACTGAATTACATGACGGCGCCGTCATCGTGCGTAACGAAAAGCTGGCGGCGGCGGCCTGCGTCATGCCGCTTTCCACCAGCAGCCTCAGCGACCGCCAAATGGGGCTGCGTCATCGAGCGGCATTGGGCATTAGCGAGGTCAGCGACGCGATAGCGGTAGTCGTATCGGAAGAAACAGGACAGGTCTCGATTGCGCATAACGGCCGTATCATTCGCCGCCAAGACCCCGCCCGTTTAGACACCATCCTGACCGCCTTCTTGCAAAACCAACGCAGCAACCGGGGAGAGAAACCATGAAACAACTCGCCCGATCCTTCCTCTCCAACATCTTCACCCTGCTCCTTGCCTTCGCCCTGGCCGTCCTCATTTGGGTAAACGCCCTACGCGTCGAAGACCCCAACCGCCTCGAAATCCTGGCCGTCCCCATCGTTTTCACCGGCATACCCGATAACAGCATCCGCCTGAACGCCGCCGCCGCGCCAGAGACCGTCCAGGTTAAATTTGAAGGGCCAGACTCCATCATTGCCCAAACCACAGCCGACGACTTCACCGCCACGGTTGACCTAAGCGTCATCCCATTCAACGAAGAAACATCAGTCCCCGTTATTGTCCAGACCAACGTTGACCAGATCGCCTTACTCACACAGTCGCCAGAGCAAATCACCGTTCAGCTAGAACAGCTTGTCACCCGCGACATTCCCGTCATCTTGGACATACGCGGCGATGTAGCTCGCGGCCATTTGCAGGGTACGCCGCTGATTGATCCCGAATCAATCACCGTCGCCGGCCCCGCTTCCAGCGTTGAATCGCTAGACTTCGCCCGCGCCACCGTCTTCCTCAACAACGATAAAGAAGACATTGTTTCCTCGCGTCAACCCATCTTCTACGACCAACAAGGGCGCGTTGCCAGCGTGCGCGGTCTAAATTTGAGTGTTGAGGAAGTCAACATCACCATCCCGGTCACAGAATCAGCCTTTTATACCGAAAAACCGATTGATGTAGATGTAGTCGGCTCCCCGGCTCCAGGCTATCGCGTGCTGGATATTCGAGTCAATCCGCTCAGCGTCGGCCTGCGCGGACTGCCAACACAGCTCGAACAGCTCGACCGCGTCCAAACAGAACCAATTGACATAACTGGACTCACCGAAAATTACCGCCAACAAGTGACCTTAGTCTTGCCCGATAACATTACGCACGACGAAGGGGAAGAGATTTTTGTCGAAATTGATATTGCCCCCTTCTCGACCACCGATACTTACAATCCAATAATTACAGTGCAAGGATTAGATAGGGATTTCACGGCCGTCGTCGAACCGGAATCGGTTCGCGTTGTCCTGTTTGGGCCGCTGCCAGTTTTAGAGGCTATGTTGGACGAAGAAGTAAGCGTGTCCGTAGATTTATTCGGTCTGATTACTGGAACCTACAGCCTGGAACCGGATGTCAGTTTCCCCGACCGAGGCGTTGAGCTTCGTTCGATTCAGCCATCTCAAGTCACCGTAATGATTACGCGCTTACTGACCATTACCAATGAACTGACGGCTACGGCTCCGATCACAGAAACTGGTTCGCTGGACTCATTGAATAGCATCAGCCGCAGCGATGGGCGGCCAAACGAGCCGCCTTCATCTGATTTAGCGGCATTTTTACCCGATTTCTTGGAAAATGTGTGGAGCGAATGGGTTACGGCTAGGAGAAGTGCAACGGCCGTCCCCCCCACCACCTGGCTCAAACAAGACCCCTCATGAAACAAAAAGCGTTAATCGCCCTGGTGGGCCGCCCCAACGTGGGCAAATCCACCCTATTCAATCGCATCGTTGGCCGCCGAATGGCCGTCGTCTCCGATATGGCTGGCACAACCCGCGACCGCCTTTACGCCGAATCAGAATGGAACGGCGTCGCCTTTACCCTGGTAGACACAGGCGGCATCGAAGTCACCCAAGGCTGGCATACCGAACCGCTTTCCGAAGATTCAGCGCGATTTTTGCCCATGATCCGCCATCAGGCCTCTACAGCCATTCAGGATGCCGACGTCATCATCCAAGTGGTAGACGGCGGCAAAGGCATCACCGCCGCCGACCAGGAAGTCGCCGATATTTTACGCCGCTCAAAAAAGCCGATCATGATCGCCGCCAACAAGCTAGAATCAATTAAACTATGGGACACCGCCTACGAATTTTACGAGTTAGCTTTGGGCGAGGTGTTCCCCATCTCCGCCTTGCACGGCTCTGGAACTGGCGACCTGCTAGACGCCGTTGTTCATGCCATTCCTCAGGTTGAACCGGCTGACGCCGAAGATGAGGCCATCAAAATCGCTATTCTGGGCCGCCCCAACGCTGGCAAATCCACCCTGCTCAATAAACTTATCGGCGAAGAACGGGCCATTGTCAGCCCCATTGCCGGCACAACCCGCGACGCTACCGACACCCAACTCAAATGGCACGGTCAAGCATTCACCCTGATTGACACGGCGGGCATCCGACGGCGCGGCAAAATCGATCCCGGCATCGAAAAATACAGCGTACTACGGGCCATCAAAGCGTTACAGCGCGCCGACATCGCCCTGCTGCTGATAGACGCCGTGGAAGGCATCACCGCGCAGGATGCCCATATTGCAGGCATGTTAGCCGAAGAATCATCCGGCGTTATTGTTTTGGTGAATAAATGGGATGCGGTGGAGAAGGATACCTTCACCATCAACGATTTTGAGGCGCTCATTCGGCAAGAATTGAACTTTTTGCCCTACGCGCCGCTGCTTTTCATCTCGGCTAAAACAGGACAGCGCGTGAACAAGATATTGCCCACTGTTTTAGAGGTAAATGAAGCGCGGTATCAACGTGTGCCCACGGCCGCTTTGAACAAAATGCTGCGCGACGCCGTAACCAAGCATCCGCCGCCCAGCAAAGGGGGCAAACGGGTGAAGTTTTTCTACGCCACCCAGCCCAGTGTCGCTCCGCCATTATTTGTATTTTTCGTCAATAAGCCAGAATGGGTAAACTTCAGTTATCGTCGCTTTTTGGAAAACCGATTGCGCGAGACTTTTCCTTATCCCGGTTCGCCAATTCGGCTGGTTTTCCGCGCCCGCAGCGAGGATCGGTTTGGCAAGTAGCGTAGGCGTGTAGATCAGTGCAAGGTTTTCTGTATCTTCCCGGTCAACTGTCCTATGGTAAACGGCTTTTGTAACAAGGCAATAGCATCATCCAACAAACCATGCTTGGACATGACGGAATCGGTGTAGCCCGTCATGTAAAGCACTTTTAATGCGGGGGAAAGCGTTTGGATACGCTGCGCCAATTCGACGCCGCTCATCCCCGGCATAACAACATCGGTTAGCAGTAAGTCGATGACGCCGTTATGCGCCCGGCACATCGCCAACGCTTCTTCCCCATTAGCGGCCACCAACAGATGATACCCCTGTTCTTCCAGCCCCTCGCGCACTAACTCCCGCACGCTGATTTCGTCTTCAACCAGGAGAATGGTTTCGGATCCGCGCTCTTTGGGCAGCGAATCGGTCACTGACATTTCCAGATCGCTTCCTTCTCCTACACGGGGCAAGTAAATCTCGAATTGTGTCCCTACGCCAATTTCGCTGTGAACATAAATGCCGCCGCCGCTTTGCGCAACAATGCCATACACAGTTGACAAACCTAAACCAGTCCCCTTGCCCGGCCCTTTGGTTGTGAAGAAGGGATCGAAAATACGGGCTAAGGTTTCGTTATCGATGCCTTTCCCTGTATCTTGGACGGTTAGTTTTATATACTCGCCAGGATTAAGTTCGGGACTAATACGGCCGTCTTTCCTTTCCAGCGTTGTGTTTTCCGTGCGAAGAGTCAAGGTGCCGCCATGCGGCATCGCGTCGCGGGCATTGACAGACAAGTTCATAATAACCTGACTCAATTGACCGGGATCGGCTTGAATTGGCCAAAGATCGGCGGCGAGCAGCGTCGTAAACTGAATATCCTCGCCGATCGGCCGTCGAATCATATTTTCCACCTCGACGACAATCTCATTGAGATTCATTTCCTCTGGTCGCAGCATTTGCCGCCGGCTAAAAGCCAATAACTGGTGCGTTAAATCGGCCGCTCGTTTGCCCGCTGTATGAATCGGTTCTACATACTTGCGTACTCTCTCATTTTCATCGAAATAACGCAGCATTAAATCAGAATAGCTGAGAATAACGGTGAGCACATTATTGAAATCATGCGCAATCCCGCCAGCCAACAATCCTATCGCCTCCATTTTTTGGGCTTGCAGCAGGGCTATTTCTAACTGTTTTCGTTCTGTTACGTCGCGTTCAATGGAGACGAAGTGGGTTAGTTCATTTTGTTCGCCCAAAATGGGGGCAACGGTCATATCCACCCAAAACTCTGAGCCGTCTTTGCGGTAATTGACCAATTCGACGTGTACCGCCTCTCGATTGAGCAAGGCCGAGCGGATTTTTTCGAGCTGACGCGGGTCGGTATTGGGGCCATGAAACACTTGCTGCGATTGGCCGACGATCTCTTTGTAGGTGTAGCCGGTTACCTGGGTAAAGGCGTTGTTGACGTAGACAATGCCGCTGTTGGCGGGATCGTCCGGTTCAGCATCAGTAATGATGACGGTGTCGCTGGTGTTAACAATGGCGGCTTCTAGCAGACGCAGGCGTTCGTTGGCTTCAGCCAATTCGGCGGTGCGTTCTTTAACACGCTGTTCCAGTTCATTATTTAGCTGCTGCAAAGCCCTTTCCGCTTTTTGGCGGCGGCTAATTTCTTGTTTTAGTTCGTTTCGCTGCTGGGTTAAGCTCTGTTGTAGATGGCCGACTTCGGTGCTGTTATCTACAATGAGAACCAAATTTTCGCCCGGCCGGGCGGGGTCCAGCAAAACGATGCGCACGGTGACGTAAGTGAAGGAACCGTCGGCTTGTTTACGAGCTAAGTTTTCCAGGCAATAATCTGGTTCTCGGCCAGATAGCACGGCCGTCAATCCTTCCTCCGCGCCCAAAAACTCACCCACTAATTCGGTCAACGGCCGTCCCACCAAAGAATCCAGGTCGCGCGCATCATGCAAAATCGCGCCTAGATTAGAGGCGATCTGAACGATTTTGAAATCTGGAGACAAAACAGCGTAAGCCATCAGCTCCGAGTCGCCCATGATATTCAAGATTTGGTTGGATAACAGGTTCATGTCGGCATTAGTAGAGGAATCATTCATATCAACCTTCAATCAAATCAGCCAAACGCACAAAAGTCTGGTCTACATTCTCGCCCGTCTTGGCGCTGGTTAATAAATAGGTATTCGCTAAAGAGTCCAGTTCAACGACTAGATCAGCGTCAGAAATGGTTCGTTCATCAACCAGATCTATCTTATTGCCTACAAAAACAAGAGCCGCCTTCGGATTGATCTCGCGTAACCGATTGGCGTATTTGGACAAGGCGGCCAAGGTATCTTGCCGCGTGAGATCGCAAACAATAATCGCCCCGGCCGCGCCGCGCAAATAATTGGGGCCAATCACGTCAAAATCTTCGCCGCCAGCCAGGTCCCAAATGAAAAAGTCAAGGAGATGGTCGCCGCGTTCCAGCCGTTTGCGCGACATATGAACGCCAATGGTGCTCAGATATTTTTCATCGAAGCGCTCTTCGACAAAGCGGCGAATCAAGCTGGTTTTGCCGACCGAGAAATCGCCCAGCAAACAAATTTTCTTCTGTATTGTCTTCATAGTGGTGACCTTTTCATTTTACGGGATACCAACAACGGTTGGCGTAACAAGGCTGGCGGGAACGGGTTCGCGCAAGTTGATCCATTTTAACAAAACCCATCCGGTATGCACGCCATCCGAATCGGCCCACTCAATCCTGGCCCAGGTGTCGTAAACGGCCGTAATAACAACGGCCGTCTCCTTAAAAACCAGCCCAGCGCGCGGCGTGAATAATTTCGGCTCCGTCAACGCATACACATGGCCGATCATGGAGGCGGCAATCGGCGTGGGGGTTAATGTCGCCGTTGGCGTTATTGACGGCGGAACCGTCGCGGAAGGCGTGACGGTTTGCGTCGGCGTCAATGTAGCCGTCGGCGTTTGGGTTGGCGGTGGCGAAGGCGTTATCGTGGGCACGGCCATTGGCGCTGCCGTCGCCGCGGGAACCGGCGTCATCGTCGGCTTAGGCGTAACAGTCAGCGTTGGGGCAAGCGTACCCGTTGCCGTAGGCGATGGGCCGGGAAATGCGAGGGGAAACAGCGCAATCGTAAACTGCAAATAAAAACAAGCCAAGGCCAACAACAGCGCGCCGCCGACTCCCATAATAAAAACCAACCACCTTTGCATGCGGCTCAATGGGTGAGGTCTATCCGACACAGCAATTGTTAGCCTTTCGATTAATTGCGCCAATTTCGGCTGAAGCGGCGGCAGCGTGTCCGGATCGCCATCATAATAACGTAGCTCATTCTCATGCTGCACATGTAATTCCGAAACAAATTCGTTTAACTGCGCGTGAAACCCTTCCCGTTCCACGCCGCCAATAACCGCCGCTAAATAAACATGCTGCCCGCTGCGAATAATAATCCGCTCATCCCCATATTGAATTTCATCCAATTCCGTGTCCGTCTGCCCGCGCCCGAACGAATCGCGGGCAAACTCTCGAATCGCTGTCAACATCCCGCCAATCATCCCCGAACTCAACTCCCTGTCTTCCGCAGGATAACTAGCTAATAACAGACCTGTTCCATGCTGGATGAGAAAAAGTTGACGAACAGAAAAAGGAATGGCATCGCGCAAGGCCAATTCAGACGACGATACGCCGCGCAAACGAGCGCGCAGCGAGCGCCATACCATGCCCGACGTCCTTCGCAGCCGGGCATCAATGTTTCGTTGAATCTCGCGCAGCGTATCAGCCACCGACCGCTGCACCACCGCGCCAATAATAGGGTACAGCGCGTCAACCATATCTTGACGACTGTTCCGAATTTGCGTGCGTATCGCTTCGCCCATAATCGGACTAAACGCTTCCGCCATCTCATCGCGATCTTCTTCAATGCGCTGCCCAATCAAGCGGCTGAAAACAGGCGCAAGCCGACTCAATAAGCTTTCCGATTTGCCGAAGTTTTTATAGTTGAGAATGCTGATACTGGTTTGGAGGTCAAGGAGGTGATCTTCCTGGCGGCGTTCGGTCTCCTTTAGTTTGGCTTCCAGGCGCGCAACCTGTTCTTGCAACGCAGCGATTTGCGCTTCCGCATCTTGCCGCGCGCCAATTTCTTTCTCAAGCGCGCCAATACGCTCCCGTTCCTGGGCAAATAGAATAGATTGCGCCGCACGCAATAAATCAGCGTCGCCTTGGCGCGGTTGATGGGAATCTGGCTGGCGTCCCTGCGTTGGCGGCGATGTCATTGCAGATCATTGTGGGGAATGGACATTATCCGTTATAGAGCCGCCGGCCGATTTCCATATACATCTGCCCCAAATCATGTCTCGCTGTCGCTTTATCGTCCAATGCCGCTGTCTCTTTTAGCATTTCCTGGCGCAAATCCTCATCCCGCCTTTGCGCTTCTGCTCGCGCGGCGGCCAGACGTTCAGTTTGTTCATCATTCAACCGTGTTATTTGTTGCGATAAATCTTTCTGTACTTGGCCCAATTGCGTTAACAGGTCGTTTGCCAACTGATCAATGCGTTCGTTTAATTCTTTTTGCGCCTGCCGCAAGTGCGTCGCTTGCTTCGCGCTTTGCTGATCCACGTATTCCATTAGTTCACGGCTAATCTTACGCATCTCAGCGCCATGCCCATCTTCTTGGCGATCCAGACGCGCGTTGATCTCCTGTTTCAAACTACGAAGCTCTTGTCCTGATTGCTTCGCTTGCGCCTCAATTTGATCATTTAATCGAGAATGTGTCGCCGTCAAGTTGCCTTTGGAAGATTCGGCAAGCATTGTCGCTTTCTCGTTAAACATATCAATTAAGCTGCGATTCACCGCTTCGAGACGCGCTTCTACGGTGTTGAAACGAGCTTCAGTCGTCCTGATATGATTACCCCAAAAGATTTCTCGTAAATCTTCCAGTTCGTTTTTGGCGCTTGGCGCCGTTTCTGTTGTGAACGATGCCGCTGGTTTACTGGGGGGCGACACGAATTGCGCCGCTTCCGGAGAACTGTTTTTTTCTGCGGTGATGACGGTATTTCTCTTAGCCATGTCTATTTTCCTTTTTATTTATTCCCAAGCTTGCCCCTCTTTGAGGCCCAACTATTATAAATTATTACGCTAACATAAAATGGGATAAAAATCAATCAGATTTTAAGGCCATTGAATAGTAGCATCCCCTACGCTTAACCCCTTATCCTAATCAGAAAATCTTGCGCGCGGGCTTAAGACATTTAGCGCGTAAACGACCATTGCCCAGCAGAGGCTTGCTCTAGCCGTTCGGCTAATCGGGGCGAGATACGCAGGGGGACAGAATCGGCGCGGCGACAACGCAGTTCTACTAAAAATGCCCGCTTGGAAACGATAATATCTTCCCAGGGGATGGAAAGGGGAGGATGGCCGGGTCGAAAAAAGAAGAAGACGGAAAGATGTAGAGCCTGGGCGTCGGCACAGACTTTGAGAACGCCATTGTAGCTCATCCCCCAACGGAAACGGCCGTTTTGCAATGACCAACACGTCTCGTTAAACGGCCGGCGGGCGGGATAGACGGCGGCCAACTTACTCCAGCCGCCAATTTGAGCGACTAACCAAACAACAGCCAACCAAAAGATGCCAAAGGCCGTAATCCCCCCCAGAACGATCCCCATTGTTTGAACAATATCCATATTTATTCCTCGGGATGATTTCGCAGCCGCGTTAATTTTTGCCAGCCCTGCCGCAAGTCTTGCCAAGAAAACGAGACCATATCTTTGATTAGCCGAGTCGCATTGACTAATTCTTGCCGCCCGCCTTGCCAGGAGCGTGATAAGCCAGGGTTATCCAATGTTTCCACAAAAATGGCGGCAATGCCGATGGTTAAAAAAATATCCTTCAAATCGGCCGTTACCATGTTGGGCAAACACAAAAAATCAACGATATGACCACGCAGCGTTATCTCCACCAGCCAGCTTGCTAACCCGGCGAATACGCCCAAAAAAGCGACGTCGGCCCATAAACTGGTTCGCTGGTGGGAAACGTAGTAACGATGGACAAACCAGGAACAGCATAGCATAAAAAAGGCGGTAACGCTCAAGGGAATTAGATTGGCGGCGGGTACGTCAAACTGGGCAAATACCCATGACCCTTGAAAGTTGCAGCTATGCGCCAAATGAAGCCAACCGGGAATGAGCGGGCGGGCAGTACGGTAGGGGATGAATGTCGTCACCCATAGTTTAATAGCTTGATCGAATAGGATCAGGATTACGGCCGTCCCCAGCAAACGCCAGCCACGCGCTATACGTTGGGTCTTGCCGCTCACAATCTCGAAAATACCGGCAACGGCGTAAAAAAACAGCAGCGGGTAAGCGGCAATTAGAGCCTGACGGCCGTCGTCCAATCCCCCCTGAAACCAGGTGATGAGGATGAAGATCAGCCATTCCACCAGAAAGATGAGCTTGATCCAGGTGGGGCGCAGCAGTTGGACAACAAGTCGGAGCAACATTTAGGTTGATTGCAGATGGTTGATGATGGTCTGGGCGGTGAGCGACGGCCGTTCCATCGTCAACATATGCCCCACATCCGGGATTTCGACGAAAGTGGCTTGAGGCTGCAACGTCTGCCACAACTGCCAGGCGTCAGGCACAATCGTGTCTGTTTCGGCGCCGCGAATGGCCAATGTGGGCTGTGTGACCTGTGGGAGAATCTCCCAGACGTTGAGCGGCGGCGTAGCGTAGATGCGGGCTTCCCATTCGCGGGGATAGGCGAGGGTGTATTCCGTGTTCCGTGTTCCGTGTTCCGTGTTCGACGTTCGGTTCACGGATGACGGATGACGAACGACAGCATGATTGACGTAATCCCACAACGCTTCGTCGGAAAAACGGCTGAAAACGGACTTGGCACGCCAGCGGTCGAAGGCGGCCTGCCGACTGGCCCAGCGGTTACGGCGGCGTTGGGCGCTTTGCACCAGCGGCAGTTGGTAGGCGGAGTCGGGGTTGGCGGCGGCCATTTTGAGCAGTTGGGGCAGCAGAAAGACGGGTTCGATGAGGATGAGTTGGCCGAAGAGGGACGGCCGTGAAACGGCCGCAACCATCGTCGCCACCCCGCCCATCGAATGACCAACGCCAATGACGTTTTCCAGCCCTTCTTGCTCAAAAAAGGCAATTAAATCATCGGCGAGCAAGTCCCAGCTTTTGAGGTCGTCGGGATTGGCGTTGGGGTGTAACGGCCGTTGCTCAATCGCCAACACCCGGTAATGGGGACTCAGCGCCTCAAAAAACTGCCGGTAAGCGCCCGGCGGGTACGCATTGGCATGGGCAAAATGTAAAATCGGCCCCTCGCCGCCAAAATCTAAAAATGATATTGAATCAATCAAAGATATGTTTCCTCAGGTTGATCGGTCGCTCAAATCGCCCGTGCGGCGCTGCGAATGACGGATATTGTAAAACTGGAGTTCTCGTTTACCGAACGGGAGCCAGTAAAAGCCAGAATTGGGAGAAGTGTAGTCGAGCACGGCCGTTTTCATCCCACTCTCCTCCCTACAAAACGCCGCGTATGCCAGCAAATCCTCCTTACTGCACTCAACCGACTGACGGGAATGCATGGACAAAATACAAAATCGGCTCGGTATCGTTATTTCAAAGGCCAACCGGTATACCACCATATCCATCCCAGACCATGTATCAAGACGATGAATAAGCGTATTGACTTAAATTTCCACTCTCGGCTCCAATTTGTTTTGTGGTCATATCGGCGCGAGCCTATAAAGGCTCCAGGCCAACCACCTAACAATTCCAGTGTATGCAAAGATATCTCACTTATACGCCAGACCTCGGGGTTGGCGCCTCGTTTGTCATAACCGTAAATAAATACGGTCATGATGCTATTAATTCCATACCACCAAGCCAACCAGGGAATATTAGCAGGACTCGTCTGCTGCTTCCATATCCCGACATAACTGATCGTCGTCATCAATATAGCCAGCAGAACGCCGCCTTTTTCGATAATCAATGCTCGTTCTTTGGTTACATTCATCATCAGAAAACTAGCGAAGACAACCAAAGCAACCCCTAAACCCAATGTATAAAGTTCCATCTCGATTTCACCCAAAATGCTTTCCAGCAGTTCGATTTCAACTTTCGATTTCAACTATTGGAATTCTCTATTGACCCTTTTCCTCGTACTCATACCAGTTGCATGATCAGTTTAACATAGGATTAATTATTGTGGAGGATTGTTTGCAATCAAAATTTGTAGCAACTGCCGCGTCACTGCCTTCGTATCTGGCCCAATGTCGCCGGGAGGGCCGACGCAGGCGGGGCAGCCGTCGCGGCAGCGGCAGTCGGCGACGAGTTCGAGGGCGGCGGCGAGCAGGTCGTCGTGCAGTTCAAAGAGACGTTGGCTGAAACCAACGCCCGCCGCCACCCGCTCGTAGACGACGACGGTGGGCGCTGGCGGACGGCGACCGTCCGCTGTGAGCGGGCTGCGGCTCTCGGCGCTAACCTGGATGTCGCTGGGGTCGCACATGAGGTAGAGGGGGGCCAGATTGCGGAGGACGTAGGCTAACCCGCCCAGCGCGGAGCGGGTTTGCTGCCCCGCTTCGGCTTGCCGGTGGCAGCTGGGGCAAAGGGTGATGAGGTTGTCGAGCTGGTTAGCCTCACGGTAATTCTCGTTTTGGCCGGGGATGTAGTTGAATTCGCGGAACGGCCGTACATGATGCACATGCAGCGACCTAGACCTGACAGGTTTTTGCCAATCTTCTTCGCTCCCCAAATCGCCTGACTGAAAACCTGTCAGGTCTGAAGCCCCACACATTCTGCACTGACGCCCGTCCCTTTCCAAAGCCTTCTCCCGCTGCGATTTCCAGTTGGGGCCATAATCATTCGGGCGCAGCAAAATACCCGCGTCGTACAGCCGCTCCGTCAACGCCTCGCCGATGATGAGCCAGTAGCCGGACGTTTCCAGCGTCATCTCCGGCAAATCAATCTCGCCAAAACCGAGCGTTTCGTGCGTGTACCGTTTGATTTTGCGATAGCCGGTCGCCTGAGTCACAACGGACACGTCGCCCCAAGCCCGCATCAAACCGCCCGCATCCCGCTCATCCTCCGGGCGCAAAGCGCGGATGCTGCTGCCGATGCTGGCGCGGGTGTAATAATCGACTTCGACGGGGCGCACATGGGCAATACGGCCGTCCCAGTCCAACATCTCCACTAAAAACGTGCGCGCCTGGTGCATGTAGATGGCATCCTCATACAGCAAGGCCGGAACGCTCTCCAAATCCATCTCGCCAATAACGACGGGTGGATTAGAGCCAATGTCGTGGATGACGGCCGTCTCATCGCTGCCCGTTCGTAAAGACACCCCGCCCGCCGGGACGCCCTCGCCTAAATAATGATACTGCTGCCGCGTCTGGTGTAAATCGCCCGCCTCCGTCATCGCTTCCAGCAAGGGGTCAACCGCGCCAAACGCGCCGTAGCCCTCGCCCTGCTGGAAGGGCAGTTCGTAGGCGGCGCAGGCCAAATGTCTGACCATGATGCGCAGATTGTCGGGATTGGTCAGCGCATGTTCCGGCGATCTGCCGAACAGGTAACGGGGATGATGGCAAATGTATTGATCCAGCGGGCTGTTGCTGGCAATCATCATCGCCACCGATTGGTCAGCGCGGCGGCCGGCGCGGCCCGCCTGCTGCCAGGTGGAGGCAATCGAGCCAGGATAGCCGGTGATGACGGCCGCATCCAGCTGCCCGATGTCAATCCCCAATTCCAGCGCGTTCGTCGCCACCACGCCGCGCAGTTCGCCCGACCGGAGCTTCTGTTCGATTTCGCGCCGTTCCAGGGGCAGATAGCCGCCGCGATAGCCGGTAACGGCCGTTTCATCCTTCCCCTGATACGCCAACTCATCTTGCAAATAGGTCAGCAGCAATTCCACCGATTGGCGCGTGCGGGCAAACGCTATCGTCTGCACATCCTGCGCCAAAAAGGAGACGGCCGCATCCCGCGCCGCCAAAATGGCGCTGCCGCGCAGCCCCAACTCCTCATCCACGATGGGCGGATTGTACAAAATGAAATGCTTCTCCCCCCTGGGCGCGCCGTTTTGCGATTCATCCACCAGCGTAAACGGAACCTCTACCAATCGCTCGGCATGTTCTTTGGGGTTGGCAATCGTCGCCGAGCAGCAAATAAATTGGGGATCGGAGCCATAAAATTGGCAGATACGGCGTAATCGGCGCAGCACATTGCCCACGTGGCTGCCAAACACGCCGCGATAGGCATGAATCTCATCCAACACCACAAATTCCAGATTACTGAACAAATTGCGCCAACCGGTGTGGTAGGGCAAGATGCCCGCGTGCAGCATGTCGGGGTTGCTGATGAGAATGCCGCCGTCGGCTCGCACTTTGCCCCGTTTGCCGCGCGGCGTGTCGCCATCATAGCTGTTCACTGCCACCGGCAGCTTCCCGGCGGCGATGATGGCGTTTGTTTCGGCGGTTTGGTCGTGGGCCAGGGCTTTGGTGGGAAAGAGATAAAGGGCGCGGGCAGCGGGCTGCTCTAGCAGCCTTTGCAAAACCGGAACCGTATAACACAATGATTTCCCCGATGCGGTGGCCGTAGCAACGATGACATTGGCTCCCTGTGCGGCGGCCTGGATAGATGCCGCCTGATGGGTGAAGAACTGCTCGACCCCGCGCGTACGCAGCCCCGCGCGCAAGTCCTCATGCAATGCAACTGCCGTCGGCGCAAAACGAGCCGGACGCGCCGCTAAACGCTCCCAAGCGACAGCCTGGGACATAAAATCACGATTCAACCGTAAAGCCGCTAATACAGAGGCAAGAGACATAGCGTCATTATACCGGGAATAGGTCAGATATTCTGCCCATTAGCGTCATGAAATCTATAATCGTTAGCAGCGCTTATTTCTAAAAGAAAGTTATCCAATGATGATCCTTTTAGTCTTATTTTAATAGTAGTTAGTAGTAGTCTCTGTGGATATGAGGATAACTGTCGGACGCGCCCATATGTGCAGGCCCGCAGCGCCTGACGCCCATATCTAGCTTGGAGACGGCCGTGCCATCTTTTTTCCTATGGGGATAAGCGTGTAGAACGCTGCCCCCTGCCATTTTGCCACCTATCTTATGGCTTAATTGAGCGCCCCTAAATACGGGGGCGCTGCGGTACTGCGGTACTACATACAGTTTCTTGTAGAACACCCTTTCTGATTTCAGGGTGAAGGTTATCCCCATCTAAGGCCGGTTTTCCACAGAAACAAGCCACTTATCCACAGAAATGGGGAGTGGAAACAAAAAGGGCCAGTCTTGTTCGTGACTGACCCTTTTCCTTTGGCCCTGTGTGTGGGGCGCGCAGGTGTTGGCGGCATTCTGCCTGACTCTTGAATTGATCAAGATTCAAAAGCCAATGTCAGCATTGTAGCAGATGGATAACAGGTCGGCAATGGAAAACGGCCGTTTTTAGCGGCAAGCAGATATTGATGCGCCTTTTTCTTGACAATACCCTTTAGAATTAGCTAGAATCTAATGAATCTTGAGTACCAGTCCGCTCTTATTTGGTCCCAAGATCATTAAATGAAGCATGGAGGCCTAACATGAATGTAATTAAAGTTTCCGCTCGATCGCGCACGGCGGCGGTGGCCGGGGCTGTCGCTGGTGTGATGCGCGAAGCGAATCGAGCAGAGGTTCAGGCGATTGGCGCCGGGGCAGTAAATCAAGGTCTGAAAGCAATCATTATTGCTAAAGGCTATCTAGCTGAGGAAGGCGTTGATATTATTTGCACCCCCTCTTTTGTGGAAGTGGAAATTGACGGGCAGGAGCGCACAGCTATTCGCGTTTTAGTCGAGCCGCGACCCCAATAGATCCTTCAATTTTGTTGTAATTAAAGGGCGCAGCATTTAACGCTGCGCCCTTTTTTTGTGGATTTTGCCCTTTGGGGGCATTCCCCTGCGTTTTATTTAATCTTCTTCATGAGTTCGTCGCGGTTGCCTTTCGTTAGATCGAGGTGGTTGGCAACGATGCGGTAACTGGCCGTTGTAGACAGCGCCATTTTGTTGGGAGGCAGGTCTTTTAGCAGCGTTACACCGGGGCCGACGATACTGTTGGGGCCAAGCTTCGTTCCCGGCATCAATACGCTGTTGCTGCCCGTGCGGCAGCCTTCGGCCATGATGACGCCAAATTTATCCGTGCCTGTGCTGATGCGCTTCCCTTTAATTTTCACTTGCACCGGTTGTTCATCAAAACGATAGTTGGCGGTGATTGTACCGGCGCCAAACGAGCAGTTGTCCGACACGATCGAGTCGCCTACATAATTGCGGTGCGTCCACACGGTTTTACCGAATATCGAATGTTTAATTTCGGAGCCAAAGCCGATGACGCAGCTGGGACCGAACGAACAACCGCCCCACACCAACGCATTGTTGCCGATGACGCTGCCCGCGCCAATGTACGCTGGGCCGCGCACGATGGCATTCTCGAAAATGCGGACGTTGTCCTCAATAATGACATTGCCGTCAATTATTGCTCGATCAGAAATGCGCGCCGATGGGCTGATTTGCTGTTCCTTAATTTGTCCTAGAAGCAGGTCGCTCATGGTTAGCAGGTTCCAGGGAAATTTGTAAGATTCAAATAGGCCGTCATATTCGACGTGAATCGCCTGACCGCGATCAATTAGGATTTGGTAGGCGCGTTCCATCTGGTCGTCGGTGTCGCCTATTGGCGTGTCGTGGATACATTGGAAGATGTCGGGGGAGTAATAATAAACGCCGACAACGGCAATGTCGCTTGGCTCCTGACCGGCGGGCGGCTTTTCGATGACGCCGATAAGGTTGCCGCGTTCATCGAAGCGCATGACGCCAAAGCGCCAGGGTTCGGCTACTTTGCGCCCAACGAGGGCTAAATCGGCTTTTTGGGCCGCTGCCTGCGTCATGATGCTGATGAGCAAACTGGCATCGAAGAGGTCGTTGGCGTTGAGGACGAAGAAGTGGCTGTGGATGAGATGTTCGGCGGTTTGGATGGCGTTGGCCTGGCCTAACGGCCGTTCCTGAACCGTATATTGAATTTTTACCCCAAACTGGCTGCCGTCACCGCAATAATCGTGTATTTGCTCTTGATTGGGGCCGGTGACGATGATGAGGTCGGTGATCCCGGCTTGTTTGAGGTTGTGGACGACTTGCCCGATGATCGGTTTCCCCATAATCTCGAACATCGACTTGGGTTTGTTTATGCCGAGCGGATGAATGCGTTTGCCTTCGCCTCCGGCTAAAATGACTGCTTGAATGGACATGGAAGTTTCTCCTCGTGCACTATGTTCGTAGTAAAGTGCGTAGTATTCGGAGCAGCGTTAAATCAAACGCCACTCCGCGGACTGCGTGGCTAACTACGAGCGGAATAGTTCTTAATTTTTCACCTGGCTGATGGCGGATTCAACCTCTGATTGGATGGCGCGCTGGAGCTTTTCTAGGCCAACGGCCGTGTGCGCTTCAAAACGCATCGAGATAACGGGTTGTGTGTTGGATTGGCGCACCAACGCCCATCCTTCTGGGAAATGGATGCGCGTGCCGTCGATCGTTTCCACCTTGTAATCATTCTCGTATTTTTCTTGGATTTGGGCGACGATGTGGCTTTTGGCTTCGTCGGGGCAAGGGAGCCGGATTTCGGGCGAGGCATGGTAGCTGGGTAAATCGGCGACCAGTGCGGACAACGGCCGTTCCGCTTTCATCACCCCGTTGAGCAGCTTAATCGTTGCCAGAAAAGCGTCGTCAAATTGGAAATCGGGTTCGTTGACGAAAATATGGCCCGACATCTCGCCGCCCAAGGCCGCGTTGTGGGCCTGCACCGCTTGCTGGATGTAAAAATAACCGGATGGCGTCATGACGGCCGTTCCGCCATGCGCGCTTACATCGTCGGCGACGGCCTGGGTGCAGAGAACTTCATAGACGATTGTTTGCGGTCCTTCCCGCAGCGCTTCGCGGGCCAGCAGCATCAGCAACTGGTCGCCTAAGACGATGCTGCCTTGTTCGTCCACAACAATTAAACGATCGCCGTCGCCGTCATAAGCGATGCCCAGGTCGGCGTCTGTGTCCAGAATCATCTGGCTGAGGGCGTCGGCGGCTCCGGGGGCTGTTGGGTCGGGGCTGTGGTTGGGAAAACGGCCGTCTGGCTCGCAAAATAGTTCAACGACATCATGGCCTAAATCCGTTAGCAGTTGGACGGCGAGACGGCCGTTTGTGCCATTGCCGCCATCCACAACCAGTTTGAGGGACCGGCCGTCGTTCGCAAACGCCTTGAGCCGCGCCAAATAATCGGGGAAGGGATCTTTTTGAAGAACGCGGCCTTTTGCGGCCGCTGGTGGGACGGGATCTATCGCCAATTGGTAGATTGCTTGCATGTCGTCGCCATGCAGCGTTTCCTCTGCCCGGATTTTTAGGCCATTGTAAGCGGCGGGATTGTGGCTGGCGGTGATCATGACGCCGCCGTCAAAGCCGTAAAAATCGGCGGCAAAATTGAGCGTGGGCGTGGGCGTTTCGCCGATGTCCGTCACATTCACGCCCATCTGCAGCAATCCCTTGATGAGAGCCTGACTAATGCGCGGCGAACTGAGGCGCACATCGCGGCCGACGACCAAATTGCTCTTGTCGCGGCGGGCGAAAAAGGCGCCAATTGCCCGCCCTATGCGCAGCGTCGCAGCGTCGTCTAAATCCTGATCCGCAATCCCGCGAATGCTGAATTCCCGAAAAATATGGGGGTTGATTGGTGGTGACATTTTTATTCCTGTTTGGTTCCTCCGAGAGCGTTTGTATTTGTTGCGTTTTATCACGAATGGCGCGAATTGCCGAATGATTTGTCAGCGGCTGCCGCGTTGGCCGGCGCGTCGCAGTTGGCTGGATGAGATGTCTTCGCGGAATGTGGTATCTGGGATGGGATCGAATAAGTCGCTGGCAGCGGCGGGGATGTTGAGATGGGCCAGGTTGCGGAATGCTCCTTTGCGGTCTACACGACCGGCGACGAGGAAACGGCCGTCTTGCCGCCGAATTTCGGCCAGGGCATCCAGCATCTTTTCTTGACTGTTTTGGTAATAGCGCGGCTGTAGGATTCGTTCGGCCGTATCGTGCCCAACAACAAAGGTGACGCCGGGGAACAAACGCGCTTTTTCTACAAAAGTTGGCGCATTGCTGGCGATGATGGGCCAGCGCCCGGCAAACTGGGCCACACGATCCAAAATAGTGACTGGGCTTAACGGCGGCTTATCCACGTTGACGGACGCTAATTCAAATGTAACCGGGCGGCCGATCAGGGTAGCGGCGGCCTGGGCCATGCGCAGGTGACCGTTGTGCAGCGGGTTGAAGGCGCCGCTGAGGATGGCCTGGGGACGGACATGGGCAGTTTGAATACGGCCGTTATCCTCAACGCCAAAATAATCAATCTCACCCCGGTCTAGTTGGGTCGCTTTTTCGGCAAAATCGCGCGTTTCCACAACCAGGCGGTCGCCGGCGCGCAGCGGGATGGGGAGTTGGATGTCAATCCCGGCTGCCTGGGCCAATCCATTTAACATCACACGGCTGACCAGATTTTCTTCGCCGGCGCGGTCGCGCGCGCCTTTGTCCAGGTGCAGTTCATGCCAGAGCAAGCGTTCCGCCTTCCAGACGGCGATGTAGGCGCGATGCTCGCCCCGCTTGGGACGGTCTGTGACGATGGTGGCGGTGCAGGCCAATCCTATCACGGGCGGGTTGTTTGGTTCCGCGTCCAGCCAACGGGCGCGGGTAAAGGCGCGCCCCGCCAGAAGACGGGCCGTTGTGGAGGCGACGAACTGAGGCGGGGTTTGGCCGAGGAAGTCGGCAAAGGCGGCCTCGCTGTAGGGAATGAGCGCTTCTAGCAATGTCCGCGAGGCGCCGGCTACGCCGAGCAAGTCGGAGAGGGCCTGGGTTCCGGCGCCGGCGGCGACGAGCATGACGCGGGAAGGGCTGTCATGGATGGCTTGCACAAGTTGATTAATAGCTGTTGTCATCGCGGGAATTGTAGCAGGATAACGGCCGTTTGCTACCTGAACGACGCAGTGAACAATTGTTCAGTATGTTGTTCGGCCTGTTTTTAGCGCTGAATTGGATAATCTGGGCTAAATTTTGCATAATAGACTGGGCATTATTGGGATTAAGTTACACAGAGTTACACGGAGGCGGCACAGAGATTCACAGAGAAAAAACAGAGAAATGCACGAGAAAGCAATTCATTCTTTGCGAAAAAGAACATTTATGTAAATAATTTCCCCTCTTTTTCTCTCTTTGTGAACCTCTGTGTAACTGTTTTGTTTATTTCCGATAATGTTTAGGTAATCGGCAAGAAGTTTTCGGAAACTAGCGAGCAATTTTTCGGCCGATTACTTGAGTAAACCGCAGAGAAATGGCTTCATTTTTATCCGATAATTTTCTGCGGTTTACCTAATTCAATGCTTTGCTTAGGATAAATCATGCCAGTTGAACTCCTTTATATGGTGGTTGGGCTGTTTTTAGCCGTTGTTGTTGTGGCGTGGGCAGTGCGACGCTTACGCCGACGCGGCTATTTACATCCGCCGGATTTGGCTGATGGCGGGAATGTGGATGACGGCCGCAGCGCGTGGCTGGCCCGATTGCAGGTTTGGTTGTTCTCCCCGCCCGACAAGGCGCCGATCCGTTTAGTTAGGCGGGAACGAGATGTTGAGGCGACGGCCGTTGCCCCGGTACCCGACTCATCGCCAATGTCCCAAATCCGTTTTCCGGCCGCGGCGGCGCTGTTGGGAGGTGGTTTGTTGTTGGCTGGAGGATTGGTTACCAGAATAGATATACCATCTTCTGAGCGGATGTGGTATTGGTTCATTATGATCGTCGGTTTCTTGGCGTTTGGTTTAGCCGGGCAGTTGGTGAGCCAGCGACAACTGCCCGCCTGGATCGTTCGCCCAGCATTGCGCTTGAGCCGTTATCTTGATATATCGGCGGGGCAGTTGGTTTTGTTGGTTTTGGCGCCGTGTTTTGCGCTATTGGCCTACCTGGCTGCCGGGGACAAATTGCAAGCCCGACACAGTGTTATGGCGACGTTGGCCTGGTTGTTGGCGGTGGGATTGGTTGTTGCCGGCAGCTATCGTTGGGGTAAGGAGGGGCGGCGGCGTATCGGTTGGGGAGATTGGGCGTTTACGGCCGTTATCTTCATCCTCGCCTTTTTGCTGCGCGGAACCAATCTGACCGAAATCCCCACCACCCTGTCGGGCGACGAAGCGGCTTCGGCTCTGGTTGCGTTGGCTTTCAACAATGGCGAGGCGAATAATTTATTTACCTTTGGCTGGTTTGAATTCCCCTCGTTGTATTTCCCCATTCAAGGTCTGGGTATACGCTTCCTGGGGCAGACTACGGAAGGGCTGCGCATCACATCGGCTGTGGGCGGCGCATTGGCGGCGGCGGCCGGGTATTGGTTGGCGCGGGCCTTGTTTGATCGGACGATGGGGGTGTTTACGGCCGTTTATCTAACCGCGTCCCATTATCATATTCACATGAGCCGGATTGGGCTGAACAACATCTGGGACAGCCTTTTTGGCGCGTTAGCCATTATGGGATTGTGGCATGGATGGAAGACGGGGCGGCGCAGCAGCTTTGTATTATCCGGCGTGGCTTTAGGGTTGGGGCAATACTTTTATGTGAGTGTGCGGACGCTGCCGATTATTTTCTTGATTTGGGCCGGCGTGGCCTTTTGGCGGGAGCGGTCGAGATTTTACCGCCGACTACCCGGGCTGATAATGGCCGCTTATGTCGCTTTTATTCTGGTTTTGCCTTTGGGGGCGCAATCCCTAAAGGATCCAGACCGTCTTTGGGCGCCTTACCGCCGCGTTTCTATTTTTAATCAAGATTGGCTGCTCAGGGAAATCTCAAATAGCGGGAATACGGCCGTTGAAATCATCAGCGGACAGATGCTGACAACTGCCCTTGGTTTCACGCATCAGCCGCTGAAATTACTATACAATCCTGGCGCGCCGCTGCTGCTGGGCGCGGCGTCAGCCCTATTTTTAATGGGGATATTTTGGATTTTAACCCATTTTGATTTGAAATTCTTGTTAATAACGCTGCCAATGGCGCTAGTTGTTGTCACTGGCGGTTTTAGCTATAACCCGCCGGCATCGCAGCGATTCATCATGGTCATCCCCCTTGTGACAATGATAGTGGTCTTGCCTTTGCGCTTGGCCGTCGATTGGCTGCGCCAATTATGGCCGCAGGCCAAACCCATCCTGCTGCTGTCCGCCGGGCTGATTATGGCCGGAATCGTCTGGGGCGATTTACACTACTACTTTTATGAGACGTATGACACGTATGTCTTGGGCGGGTTTAATACGGAGACGGCGACGGAGGTCGCTTATTATTTGCGCGATCATGAAATTCCGGCCCAGCGCGTCTACTTCTTTGGCTTTCCGCGCATGGGCTATTTTAGTCTGGCTACAATCTCTTATTTGGCTCCGCAAATGGAGGGTGTGGATATCGACGAGCCTTTGCGGGCGCCGCCTGATTGGGAATTAGATGGGCCAACGTTGTTTATCTTTTTACCGGAGCGACTGGCTGAATTGGAACTGGTGCGGGCCAGCTATCCCGACGGCCGTTACCGGGCCTTCATCAACGCCAAAGGACAGGAACTCTTCTCTGTTTACGAACTGGTTCCCGATGGTTAGCGCCTGTTCGCAAACAAGTTAGCGAAATTGGCGAATGGGCTTCGAGTAAGAGGCCTTTCTACTCGATAATTTATGGGTGGCCGCTTATTTAGGGTTCGTTCAAAATTAACTTTGCAGGTTGCTGGTAATTGGGAATTGCGTAATTGGGTAATTACCAGTTACCAATTACTTGGGTACAACTTTTCAAACGCCGAAGTTATAAACGAACGCATCCTTAGCTGTTCTTGTCGCCGTATCCATCGGGGCGGCGCAGCTCAGTTTTGAACATAAAACTATTTTTTAGCGTCCAGGTTTCTTGGCCTTGATCGCTATCAAGATGATCGAAAAAGCCTTGCACACGGCTGTCGAGCAGGTCGATTTGGTGCAGCAGCAGCGCTTCCAGAGTCTTAGGGACGACGGGCGAACCCCATTCCTGTGTGCCATGATGGGATGCGATGAGGTGGACAAGCTGGCGCAGTTGGTCTGGGGTGAGAGCGTCGAGTTTGGCAGCGGCCGCTTCGACCATAGTGATGGCGCGAATGATATGTCCCACAAGACGGCCGTCGTCCGAAAACGCAAACTCCCCTTCAATCGTGTACTCATGCACTTTGCCCATGTCGTGCAGCAGCGCGCCGGCGACGAGCAAACTGCGATTGACATAGGGGTAATGATCGGCCAGATAGTCGCCTAATGTGGCCATGCTGAGCGTATGTTCCAGCAGCCCGCCAATGTAAGCGTGGTGCATTCCCCGCGCGGCCGGGGCGTTGGCAAACTGGGGCAGAAACGATTCGTCTAATAAAAGATGGCTGACGAAGCCTTGCCAGGGTTCATCTAGTCGAGCGATGTGTTGGCGTAGTTCGGCAATCATCTCGTCGCGCGGCCGTTGGCTGGCCGCCAGGAAATGGCTCATGTCGGCTGGCGGCGAATGGTTGAGATCGGTGATGGTGACTTGTAAAGCGTCTTTGTAACTGACGACGCGCCCTGCAACCAGGGCCACTTTTCCCGCTTTGGCCCAGCTTTCCACATACTCAGGCGTATCCCAAAACACAGCATTGGCTTGCCCAGTTTTATCGCGCAGTACAAGCAGCAGGTAAGGACGGCCGTCTTTCGTCGTGCGTCGCGTTACATTTTGCAATAAAAAGGGTTCGTTATCTAAATAATCGCCCACCTGAAGTTCGGCCACATACAATGATTTCACAAACTACTCCTTAGTTTGATTCAGCGAATAAGCTGACTAGCCGAGACGCTGATAAGCTGAAGCCTTGATTGTAAAACCATTTGAGATTTTGAGCTACTTCTCCTACAATGAGCTTATGAAGAGACTTGCGGTGGGTATTTCCGGCGCCAGCGGCGTCATTTATGGCATTCGATTGTTAGAGATTCTGCGCGATGTTCCCGATGTAGAAACACATTTGGTGATGAGTTCGGCCGCCAATATCACGATTGGGCTGGAGACCGATTACACGCCCGAACAAGTTTTAGCGTTGGCCGACGAGGTTTATCGCTTCCAGGATATTGCGGCGGCGCTTTCGTCTGGCTCGTTCAAGACAGAAGGTATGGTTGTTATGCCTTGCTCGATGAAGACATTGGCCGGCATTGCTAACTCGTTCAGCGAGAATTTGCTGCTGCGCGCGGCTGATGTGG
>JANTGY010000012.1 GCA_024762695.1 Anaerolineae bacterium | reverse complement strand
CCACAGCCGCATCCTCGCAAAAAACATCGCTCTCAACGCTGCCGGTGAGGAAACGGCCGTTCACCCACCCAGCCAGCCCATCGGCTGCAATCGGAAACCACATCGAACCGGAAACCCATTGCCCCGCGCCCGTAATCTGCGCGCCACTGGCATCCGGAGCCAGTTCGCCCACCACTGCATTTTGCACGCCGGGGCCGGAACGAACATTGAGCGTGTCATCTGACTCAACAAATGCAACGCGATAGTGGGGTGTGGGCGGAGGAACGGCCGTAACCGAAATAATAACGGGAGCCGTCGTCGGTTCAGGGCTGGGCTGGATGGTCGGCGGCGGCGGCAGCGTCGCCGCGGACACCGCCGCAGTCGGGGGCGGCGTATCCTCTGCCGTCGTTGGCGCAATGGCAGTTGGGATAGCAAGCTGAATTTCCGGCTCAACGCGTCCCCCACTGCAAGCCGCCGTCAGTAAAACCAAAATCAAAACAAAAAACGGCCGTAACACACATAATTTTCGCATCACACACTCCTCAACAACATCAATCCAATACAATTTGTTGCTAGTATAACGCACAAACGGCCGTCAAAGTTCCCCACATCCTACGTCGGGCGTCTTTCGTCGGGATGACGCAGGACAAACGACGCAAGACGCAAGATTACAAATTAAACTTAACGCTAATTACATCCCCATCCTGCACAATGTACGTCTTGCCTTCCTGACGCAGTTTGCCCGCCGTGCGCGCTTGCGGCAGACCGCCCAGCGCAACCAAATCGGCGTAGGCGGCCGTTTCAGCGCGAATGAACCCTTTGGCTAAATCGGTGTGGATGACGCTGGCCGCTTGAACGGCCGTCGCCCCCCGCGCTACCGTCCACGCCCGCACTTCGTCCTCGCCCACCGTAAAGAACGATTGTAGTCCCATCAAATCATAGCTGAGACGAATGACCTTATCCAGGCTCAATTCAGTCACGTTGTACTCATCCATAAACATCGTCAACGACTCATCGTCGCCTTCAGCGCTCAGTTGGGCCAATTCCATCTCTAGCTTGCCGCGCAAATTGGTGATGAGCGTCTGCTTATGACTATTTTTCAGGTCGATTTCGTCTTGGTCGTCGCCAATGTTGACAATAACCAAAATCGGTTTCAGGGTAAGTAACCCAAAGCCGCGCAGAGATTTGCGTTGTTCATCGTCCAGATCAAGATCGCGTAACGGCCGTTCCTCAGACAAGGTCTCATTCAACTGTTCAAATAACTTTAACTCGGCCTGCGCTTCTGCCTTATTGTTCTTAAACGCACCCCGATCCAGCCCGTGCCGCAGCTTTTCCAGCCTTTTTTCTACAACAACCAAATCGCTCAACAAAAATTCCGTGTCCAGCGTTTCCATGTCGCGCGCGGCATCTACACGGCCGTCGGGATGAGGGACCAGATCACTTTCAAAAGCACGCACCACATGGACGAAACCATCCAAACCAGAAAGGTGGTTCAACAAAGCGCCATCCATGCCGCCATTTTCACCGGCGCCCTTTTTCAAACCGGCCACATCGGTGTAGGTGATACGTGCGTAGGTCGTCTTTTTAGGATTAAACATCCCCGTCAACACATCGACTCGCTCGTCAAGCACATCCACAACGGCCGTTAACACATCAAACCGACCGCCCATACTCTGTCCAGTTGGCGCATCACCCTTCGTCAGCGCATTAAAAATCGTCGTCTTCCCTGCCCCAGGCAGGCCAATAATGCCTAATTTCATACTCAATCCCTACATCTGATTGACTGACAAATCTCAGAGTTCACCGCAGAGAGCGCGGAGAAGCGCGGAGGTTTCTCCTTCATTTCCCTCTGCGATCGCCGCGTTCTCCGCGGTTAGATAAGTTTTGTCAGTCAACCAGATCCCTACATACAAAAACCCTTGAAGCTGTACCGCTCCAAGGGTCGGTAAATCTAATTGTTAGTACGCCAGGCAGCTAAAAACTAGTTGCCGGCTTCCTGAATTTCCAACAATTCCACATCAAAAATCAGCGTTGCTCCAGCCGGAATAATGCCGGCCTCCGCGTCGCCGTAAGCCAAATCGGCGGGGATGACCAACTGCCGTTTACCGCCAACCTGCATGGTCGCCAAACCCTCGTCCCAGCCAGCGATCACCGCGCCCATCCCCAACGGGAATGGGAAAGGTTGACCGCGATCTAATGAGCTATCAAACTTTGTGCCATCTTCTAACCAACCCGTGTAATGGACAACAACCGTCTGGCCAATTTCGGGCATGGGGCCTTCCCCAACTTCGATGTCATAATATTTCAGACCGCTGTCGGTGGTAATGTAGTCAGCCTCATCCACCTTGGTTTGAACGGCCGCTTCGCGAACGCCCAACAACGTAATCTCCATAATCAACGTAGCATTCGGCGGAACCAGGCCAGGAACGCCAGCCTCGCCCATGGCCAATTCCGACGGGATGACCAATTGACGCGTACCGCCTTCGGCCATTGTCAGCATCCCCTCTTCCCAGCCAGGGAACGCCTGCCCGGAACCGAGCGCAAAACTAAACTCGCCGCCCTGGTCTTCGGAGCTGGCAACATAAAATTCATCTTCTTGCAGCCAAATAGCAAATTCAACCGTTACCGTATCGCCCTCTTTAGGCACGGCTCCATCGCCAATGGCAATATCATAATACTGCAAGCCGCTGTCCGTTGTTTCAAAATCAGCAGCGTCCACTGCCGTCGGCGCGGGCGAAGCGCGGAAGGAAACCAGTTCAACTTCCAGAATCAACGTGGCATTGGCGGGGATGACGCCAGGAACGCCCTCTTCGCCAAGAGCCAGTTCCGGCGGGATAACCAGTTGGCGAATGCCGCCAGCGCTCATGGACGAAATGCCCTCATTCCAGCCCTCGAAAACTTGTTCGGTTCCTAAAATAAATTCGGATGGCAATCCTCTGGAACTATCAACAAACTGGTTGCCTTCTTGCAGCCAGATGGTGTAGTTGATAGCAACGATGTCGCCATTTTCGGGCGTGTCGCCCTCGCCAGTTTGCAAATCATAAAACTGCAAACCACTATCGGTGGCGGTGTAGTCAGCTTCGTCAACCTCAGCCGGCACAGGGTCGGCTAAGTCGGCCAGGTCTTGGAAGGCGTCATCGGCGCCAGGGGCAACAACGTCCGCAGCTGGCTCTTCTACGGCAACGGCCGTTTCTTCTGGAATGGCAGCATCCTCTTTGGGCACAGCCGGCCCGCACGCTGTCGCCAGCGCCAGCAGCAGGATAAGGATGAACAGCCAGGCAGTTTTATTCGTTAATTGTTTCACAGGAAGTCCTTT
The DNA here is from genome assembly GCA_024762695.1 of Anaerolineae bacterium. Taxonomy (GTDB): domain Bacteria; phylum Chloroflexota; class Anaerolineae; order Promineifilales; family Promineifilaceae; genus JACKCC01. The sequence continues at coordinate 24,036 of JANTGY010000012.1, read as the reverse complement.
CAATTTTCAGATTTGCCCTGCGGCTCCGCCGGGCGTTTTTTTACATTCGGAGATTGTACCAAAAAGCCGACAAATGACCTTCTTTAGGTTAACTATTCTCAGATGACTGTCATCTTGAGCAAATGGGGCGGCTTGAGCTATAATGAATTGGAGAAAAGGAGCTAATAATGAACGCTTCATCGTTGTGGCGCAACGGCCGTCTCACCCAAATCGGCTTATCTGCATTAACCATGCTGTTCGGTATGCAAACCCTCCGCGCCTTGCTGCCCCTGCTTGTTTTTGTCATGCGCGACCGCATCGGCTGGAACGCCATTCAGGTCGGCCTGTTGGCCCTGGCAATTTTTTTAACCAGTTTTCTGGCCGCCGGGCTGCGTCGACTCTGGGGACGCACCTCATTCTTGCGCCTGACTATTGGCGGATTGGGTATGCTGCGATTGGCCTACCAGCTTTGGCATGGCGATCCGCTGATTGATTTTTATCTGGTCACGGCCGCCGCCATCCTGTTCATCCTCGCTTTCCCGGCTTGTCTGGGGCACGTCCGTTCTGGCGGCCCGGAAACGACCGGCCTGTTAGCGATAGGGATGCTGTTAGGGCTGACATTGGATACGGCGCTGCACGGCCTGTATCGCACTTATGATATGAGTTGGCAGCAGGATTGGGGAACGGCCGTCATCATTCTACTGCTTGTCCTCATCCAATGGGCGCTGCTAGGCCAACTGCTCGCCATGCGTTCCGACACCCGCCCCGCAGCCAACGATGTCTCCTTGAAATTAGCGCTGGTTTTGTTGGCCGTTGGGCCATTTTGGTTTCTGCAACTGCTCGTCTTCCAAAACATCGCCCGTCTTACGGCGTTAACCGGCTGGGCGCAGCCGCTGGTTTTTGGCTGGGTTTTGCTGGCACAGATTATGGGATTGGCAACGGCCGTTTTCCTCTACGGTTTTCACCATGCCAAAACCGGGATTACCGCCGCCATTTTGGGCCTGCTTCTATTCGGATCGCTGCTGGTTGGCTGGCCGCAAGGGTGGCTGGCCGCCGTTCTGCTGCTCATCGGCCAAATTGGCGGCGCCGGGTTGGTGATGTTGGCTTTCAAAGGATTGGGAGCCGGGCAAGGCCACGCTGGATTGTCGCGCATCGCCATTGCCAATGGGTTTAGCGCTATCTTGCTGGTGTTTTTTGCCTTTCTCTTCTATGCCAGCTACGACATCGCGCTGCCTTTCCCCAACACCATTTTACCGCCGGTCGCCGCATTGATCATAGGGCTGGCCGGGTTGGGCGCCGCGCGGCGTTTGACAGATGAAAAGACCAGCCTGACGTTTCCCTGGCAGGCGGGATTGGCGTTTTTATTGTTGGCATTACCGTTGGCGCGATATTTGATGGATGATGGGGTGACGGCCGTTCCCTCTCCCAGCGCTCCCGTTCGTGTGATGACCTACAACCTGCACAACGGCTTTGACCCCAACGGCCATTTAGGGATGGAAGCCATCGCCCAGGTCATCGAAGCCCAAAACCCCGACATCGTGGCCTTGCAGGAAGTGTCGCGCGGCTGGGTTGTCAACGGCTCGCTGGATATGCTGGAATGGTTGTCACAGCGATTGGAAATGCCTTACGTTTATGGCCCTACATCCGATCCACTTTGGGGCAACGCCATTCTCAGCCGTTACCCCATCCTCGAATCAGAATTGGTCGAACTGCCGCCGGACGATTTGCTGCTGAAGCGTGGTTTTATCTGGGCTAAAGTGGATGTGGGCAGTGGGCAGCCGCTCAATGTCATCGCCACCCATTACCACCATCCGGGCGATGGCAGCGCGGTGCGAGTCATGCAGTCGGAAACGATTGTGGAGTTTTGGGACGATGCCAGTCGCACCCTCATCATGGGCGATCTCAACGCCGAACCCAACGCGCCCGAAATGCAGCTTTTGCGCCAGGTTGGTTTTGCCGATGCGCTTGATTTGACGGCCGTTCAACCTGGCTTCACCTACCCCGCCACCGGCCCCACCAAACGCATCGATTATATCTGGCTCTCCCCCGATTTAGTCGCCAATCAAGCTGTCATTCCGTTAGATGCGGCATCTGATCATCTGGGCGTTGCCGCAACCATCAGCGAATAACGGGTAGATTAAACCATCGCCTAAGCCCCATCGCGCACCACACGGCAATCTTCGATATCAAACGTCACTTCGCCAATATGTAGATTTGGTTGGTCGCGGAAACCGGCGATGAAGTGCATCAGCCGGTACACATCGGCAAAATTACTAGCCAGTCCTACCGAAATACGAATCGCGCCAGCGCTCTTGTTGCCCCGCTCTTGCATAGCCTGTACGAATCGGGGTAAGGTGATGTCGGAGCCGCTGGCCATGCCCGCTTTCATGTCGTCTGGCGTCAAGCCTTCGGCTATTTCGCCGGCGCCGGGGTTGCAAAAGCAGCCAGTTCGCAGCGAAATGCCTTCATGGGTCGCCAATTCCTCGACGCGCCGATAATCAAGCAAGCGTTCTTCCGGATCGTACAGGTTGAGGGTGATGGTTCCGCCGCGCATATCGGTGTCGATGGGGCCATAGATGCGGGCCATAGGACGGCCGTTGCTATGCTCCAACGCATACAAATTCTCCAACAACCACCCAGCCAGGCAGCGCACCCGGTCCCCAATAATTTCTATGCCAATCGCCTCAATATGCTCCAACCCAATTTTGACGGCCGGAATGCTCAAATAGTCAACCGTACCATCCTCAAAAGCCGCCTCTGTCGGCGAGAGATAATAGCCCTGCCCTTGCACGCTGGCAAAATTAACCGTGCCGCCGGCAAACCACGGCCGTACCAACTTGCCAAACACACGCTTATGAATGAGTAATGCGCCCAATCCCGTAGGATAACCAAACATCTTGTAAAAAGACATTGTGACAAAATCAGGCTGAACAGCTTGCAAATCCAGACGGCTGGTAGGCACAAACGCCGCCGCATCCAGCAGTACATCCCACCCTTTATCTTGGGCCAATTTGACGTATTCCAGCGGATGTTTGACCCCAGAAAAATTAGACTGTGCCGGAAAAGCGAACAAATGCGGGTAATCAGGATTGATACTGTCCAACGCCGCTTCCAGCTTGACTGGATCAATTCGCAAGTCGGGCGTGGTAAGCGGTAAATAGGTGAATTGGGCGCCTTTACTTTTGGCAAACTCGCGGATACCGTTCACCGAATTATGGTTATCAAAGGCCAGCAGATATTGGCCGCCAGGCCCAAACGGGTACGATTCGCCGACATGTTTTAGACCGCCGCTGGCATTGGGCGTAAAAACGCAAATGTAATCATCGCCCGCATTGAAGTAATGCAAAACATGGTCGCGCGCCTCTTCCACCAGGTCGGTCATCGCCAACGAAGTGGGATTGATAGAATGCGGATTGCCAAAGACATTGTTCCGCAGCAGGGCAAAATGTTTGTCTAACTGGGATTGTGCATAAAGGCCGCCGCCCGTGTAGTCCAGGTAGATTTGTTTTTGCTCGTCTAATCGTTTGTAATCGGTTTGGCGCAAGGCCGTGAGGGTTTGGGTGGTTTTGTAGGTGGGATAGTGTTGCAGGAATTGTTGGTAAGCGGTTTCTTGCTGATCGGGAGGATAAGTTACGGCCGTATTCTTGTTGCTTGATAAGCTGCTACACATAAGGCGCTCCTTTCATAAAGTGGGTTGTTCCAGCTAGATTTTACCGAATTTTTCGACAAGGGGCAGGTTGCAGTTGGCAAGTAAACTTACTACCTACAACTTGAACCTCGCTCGAATTTCTGCAGGTTTGTGAACAACTTGTCAGTAAATTCGCTACTTAGCTGGAGCATCCAGCCCGCACGAGGGCGCTTCGCGCCCCGTGCGGGGGAACTTTATGGGATTTTTTCAGTTGGGGGCAAAATGCCCCCCCACTGAAAAAACCCCGCTCAAACCTGGCATCGCCAGACGCGAAGCGCCGAGGCGACGCCCCCCAGACTGCGGGCTGCGGCCACGTTTAGAAAAATTTCCCCTCTTGTAAAAGTCACTGACAAGTTGTTCATGCACCCAATTTTTGCCAATTCGTTGACAATACAGATTTATTTGTTACCCTCTTGCCCGACATGAAACATTTTCCGACTCAACTTTTTCGCCGTTATCGTCGTCGCCAGACCATTGGTCTGGGTTTTTCGGTTGTCTGAGTCGTAAATAGACTAAAACGCAATTGGAACCGCCAGACCACATGTTGGTCTGGCGGTTTTTTGTTATCTGTGACAAGACCTGACAGGTTTTTAGCAAGACCGTACTCATCTACCACCTTTCATGTGAGAAGGGTCTTCAAAAACCTGATCAAACAGAAAACCTGTCAGGTCTCCACGAGATTGGAGATTGATGATTGATGATTAAAGCAGGGATATTTGGCGCGACCGGGTATGCCGGGTATGAATTGGTGAAGATTTTGCAGCGGCATGAGGGTGTAAAATTAGAGTTTGTTACGTCGCATTCGTTTGCGGGGCAGTGGTTGGATGATTTGTATCCGCAGGCGCCCCATTTGTTGTTGATTGAAGGGGAGGCGGCCCCATTGGATCAGGTGGATGCAGTGTTTTTGGCTTTGCCTCATGCGGCGGCGGCGGCAACGGCCGTTGCCGCCCTCAGCGCTGGTGTCCGTGTCATTGACCTCAGCGCCGATTTTCGACTAAAGGATTTGGAAACGTATGAAGCGTGGTACGATGTAACCCATCCCGCGCCGGAATTGTTGGCAACGGCCGTTTACGGCCTAACCGAATTTGTCCGCGACCAACTGCCCGACGCCCAACTCGTCGCCAACCCCGGCTGCTACCCGACCAGCGTCTTGCTGGCTTTGCAGCCTGTTTTGGCCGCCGGGCTGCCCATCGCCGGCCCCATCATCGCCGACAGCAAATCCGGCGTGTCCGGCGCGGGGCGGGTTCCCAAACAGCACATCCACTTTGTTGAAGTCGCCAACAACTTCTCGCCCTACAAAATCGGCCGGATGCACCGCCATCTGCCAGAAATGGAAGAGCAGATTGCCGCTTTCAGCCAAAACGCAGACGCGCCGCCGCTCATCTTCTCGCCCCACTTGCTGCCCGTGCCGCGCGGCATCCTCTCCACCATCTACGTGCCGCTGAGCGGCCAACCCAATGCCGACGATCTGCACGACTTATACGCCCAAGCCTATGCCGACGAGCCGTTCGTCCACGTCCTGCCCGCCGGACAATTGGCCTCGCTGGCGCACGTTACCCACACCAACCGCTGCGCCATCGCCGTGACCCTGGCGGGCAGTACGCTCATTCTCACCTCGGCGATTGACAATCTCATTAAAGGCGCGGCGGGGCAGGCGGTGCAGAATATGAATGTGATGTTTGGTTTTGAAGAAGCTAGAGGTCTGAGCTAGAGCTAGAGGAAGAGCGCCCCCTCTAGCTCTAGCTCCATCCTCTAGCTCACCGGAGGTTTTTATGCACGTATACAAAATTGGCGGTAATGAATTGAGCGATCCAGCGTTTTTGGCGGGGTTGGCGCAGGCGGTGACGGCGTCGGATGAGCCGGTGACGATTGTGCATGGCGGCGGCAAGGCGATTGCCGATTTGCAGGCCAAGCTGGGACTGGAAACGGTGAAGGTGGATGGCTTGCGGGTGACAGATGCCGAGTCGCTGGCGGCGGCGGAGATGGTGTTGTCGGGGCAGGCCAATAAGCTGATTGTGAAGGCGTTGCTGGCGGCGGGCGTAGATGCGGTGGGACTTAGCGGCGTGGATGGCGGGCTGCTAAAATGCCGGAAGAAGCAGCATCCAACGGCCGATTTGGGCTTGGTGGGCGAGATTGTGCAGGTGCGGGCTGAGTTGGTGGAGATGCTGGCGGAGAGGGGGCTGACGGCCGTACTCTCCCCCATCTCGCTTGGCTATGACGGCCAAACCTACAACGTCAACGCCGACGAAGCGGCCAGCGCCGTTGCCCTGGCTTTGGAGGCCGATGTCCTGCACTTCATTTCCAACGTCCCCGGCGTCATTTACAAAGGCGCTGTATTGGCCGAACTGACACCACCCCAAACAGAAGATTTTATTGCCCATGGCGTCATCAAAGACGGGATGGTTCCTAAAGTACGTTCGGCGTTGGAGGCTGTCAGCAAAGGCATCCCCCAGGCACGAATTGGTAATTTGGATGGGTTGATGCAGGGCATAGGGACGGTTTTTACAAATTCTGTTTGTAGTTAGCCACGCAGTCCGCGGAGTGGCGGGCTATCGCTTGACGGTACTCCGCCGCTGAACTGCGCGACTATGTACCTGACTACGAACATGTAATGCGAGGAAATATGAACGCAAAAGAAATTATCCAGGCAGAAAAGCAATATGTAGTCCAAACGTATGTCCGGCCGGAGGTTCTGTTTACGCACGGCAAGGGCGCGGTTTTGACAGACAGCGAAGGCAAAGAGTACCTCGATTTTACGTCGGGGATTGCGGTGACGGCGTTGGGACACAGCGATGAGGCGTGGGTTACGGCCGTTGCCCAACAAGCCGCCCAACTTACCCACGTCAGCAACCTGTACCACACCGCCCCTCACGTTCAACTGGCCCAAAAACTCGTCGAGAACTCCTTCGCCGACAAAGTGTACTTTTGCAACTCCGGCGCGGAGGCGAATGAGGCGGCGATTAAGTTTGCGAAAAAGTGGAAGGGGCTAGGGATTGGGGATCAGGGGCTGGAACCGTCCCCCAGCCCCCAGCCCCCAGCCCCCAAAATCGTGGCTTTCAGTGGTGGGTTTCACGGCCGTACCGTTGGCGCACTATCTGTCACTTACAAAAGCCAGTACCGGGAACCGTTTGCGCCGCTGATGCCGGGGGTGACGTTTGCCGAGTACAACTATCTGGCATCGGCGGCGGCGGCGATGGATGCGGCGACGTGCGCCGTGATTGTGGAGCCGGTGCAAGGCGAAGGCGGCGTTAATCCGGCCACGCCGGAGTTCTTGCAAGGCTTGCGCGATTTATGCGACCAGCACGGCGCGCTGCTTATCTTTGATGAGGTGCAGTGCGGCCTGGGGCGAACGGGCAAGCTCTGGGCGTATGAAGCCTATGGCGTGGAACCCGACATCATGACGCTGGCGAAGCCGTTAGCGGGCGGTCTGCCCATTGGCGCCACGCTGGTGACGGATGAAGTCGCCGCCGCCATTAAACCGGGCGATCATGGCAGCACGTTTGCCGCCGGGCCGCTGGTAACAGCCGCCGCCAATGTGGTGTTTGATCGGGTCAGTCAGCCGGCGTTTTTGGCGCAAGTACAAGAAAATGGCGCGTATCTCAAGCATCGGTTGGAAACGTTGGAGTCGGAGGAGATTACGGCCGTTCGCGGTTCCGGCTTGCTCATTGGCGTCGAAATGACAGGGTCGGTCAAGCCCCTCATCGCCGCCGCCCGCGACAAGGGTCTCATGGTCATTAACGCGGGCGAGAATGTCCTGCGCCTGGCTCCACCGTTGATTGTGACGAGAGAGGAGGTTGATACGGCCGTTAACATCATCGAGGCGTGTTTATCATAAATCGTGATACGTGATGCGTGAAACGTGATGAGAACTATTTCACGTTTTACGTTTCACGCATCACGTTCCATAATGGGATTTACAAGAAACAATTTCCACTTGTTCTTCCCCAGCATAAACGACATACACAAGACGATGCTCCAGAGAAACGCGACGCGACCAGACTTCACGTTCAAAATACTTCAACCGCTCCGGCTTACCCAATCCCGCGCGCGGATCATGGGCAATATCCCGGATAAGGTCGAAGCATTTCAAGTAATGTTTACGATTATGTTTGCGAAACCAGACCAAATCTTTTTCCGCCTTTTCCAAAATCAAGATTTTCCAGTTCATGGTAAATCGGTGAAGATGTCTTCTGGCGTTTTGCCAGCGCTTTGGCCTGCATCGTGTTGGGCAAAGGAGTCTACCAACGCTTTGAGCGCTGCTTTGTCGTTTAGTAAACGTGTCGTTTCGCGGTATGCTTCCCACTCATCCATTGAAATCAAGACCATATTGCCCGCTTTGTGGGTCATAATGACCTGGTCATGGTCGTTGACAACGCGTTCTCGCAGTTCAAATAATCGTTTACGCCCTTCAGATATGCTAACAGCTTCCATAATCAACTCTCCTTACTCGATATTGTACAACATTATGTACCACATTGGACAAAAAAACAATAGGAGTATGCGTCACAACGGCCGTATCACGTTTCACGCATTACGCATCACGCTATGACTATCCGACCCGCAATCCACGACGACATCCACGACATCCTGCGCCTTGTCAGCGACCACGCCCGGCGCGGCGATGTGCTGCCCCGCACGGCGCTCTCCATCCGCGATACGTTGGACGATTGGCTGGTCGGCGTGCATGAAGATGGCGGCATTGTTGCCTGTGTTAATTTGCTCTACTACACGCCTTTTTTGGCGGAAGTGCGCTCACTGGCGGTGCATGATCGCGTCAAGGGCAATGGCTGGGGCAGTAAACTTGTTCAAGCGCTCATTGCTGAAGCCAAACGGCGGCAGGTTCCCACGCTGTTTGCGCTGACGCGCGCTGTTAAATTTTTTCAAAAATTGGGCTTTGCCATTACTGACATAGCTCAATTCCCACAAAAGGTGCGGCGAGACTGCGCGTTTTGTCCGATTCAAGATCATTGTGATGAAACGGCCGTCATCCTCCACACCAACCCACAAATCGAAATTACCCCAATTACTCAATTACCCATAGAAAAAGGAGACCTAATCATGTCAAGTCAAAAAGTTAATAAAGTCGTACTCGCTTATTCCGGCGGCCTCGATACCTCGGTCATCGTACCCTGGTTGAAAGAAAATTATGGCTGCGAAGTCATCGCCTTCTGCGCCAACATTGGGCAGGGGGATGTGGAATTAGAAGGGCTGAAAGAAAAAGCCCTCGCCAGCGGCGCCAGCAAAGTGTACATTGAAGATTTGCGCCATGAATTTGCCAAAGATTTCTTGTTCCCGATGCTCCAATCCGGCGCGATTTACGAGAAAGAATATCTACTGGGCACCTCCATCGCCCGGCCGCTCATCGCCAAATGGCAGGTGGCCATCGCCGAAATGGAAGGCGCGGATGCGGTGGCGCATGGGGCAACGGGCAAAGGCAACGATCAGGTGCGCTTCGAGCTGACCTTCAAAGCCCTCAATCCCACGCTGAAAGTGATTGCACCCTGGCGGGAATGGGACATCCGCTCCCGTGAAGATGCGCTGGCCTACGCCAAAAAGCACAATGTTCCCGTCGTCCACACCGAAAAATCCATTTACAGCCGCGATGCCAATTTGTGGCATCTGTCGCATGAAGGCGGCCTGCTGGAAGACCCGGTCAATGAGCCGGAGGAAGTGATGTACCAATGGACAACCTCGCCTGAAAATGCGCCGGACGAGTCGGAAGTGGTCAAGATTGATTTTGAACAGGGGGCGCCAACGGCCGTTAACGACGTCCAACTCCCCCCAGCCAAGCTCATCGCAACCTTGAACGATTTAGGCGCCAAGCACGGCGTGGGCCGGATTGATTTGGTCGAGAACCGGCTGGTCGGGATGAAATCGCACGGCGTGTACGAAACGCCCGGCGGCACCATTCTGTACAAAGCGCATCAAGGGCTGGAATCGCTGACACTGGATCGGGATACCAGCCATTTCAAGGAACAGTTGGCGGTGCGTTACGCGGAACTGGTTTACAATGGCAAATGGTACACTTCCTTGCGCGAAGCGATGCAGGCATTCATTGAAAAAACGCAAGAAACGGTGACGGGCTGGGTGAAAATCAAATTGTACAAAGGCAATGTGACCATCATCGGCCGGGAGAGCCAGGAGAGCTTGTACCGGGAAGATTTTGCCACGTTCGGCCAGGAAGATGTGTACGACCAATCGGATGCGGTTGGGTTCATCACGCTGTTTGGTCTGCAAATGAAGGTGAAGGCGATGCAAGAGGTGAGCGGCGGCGGCAAGACGAAGTATGCGGCGCCGGATTACAGCAAGTTTAAGCGGGATTAGGGAATTAACCGCGAAGGACGCAAAGGGCGCAAAGAAAAATCTTAGCGTTCTTTGCGCCCTTTGCGGTTCAAAAATTATGTCAAAACAAACCAACACCCCGAAAGTGAATTTGTCTGCCGCACTGGGCTTGTTTTTCTTTGCTTGGGGGACGATTGTGTTTGTTAGTTTTTTGTTCAATTGGTTGGAGTATAAGGCGTTTGAGAACGGCCGTCTCATCGAAGCCACCATCGCCAATTCTCACCAAAACGAAACCGGGGAATGGTTCGTCTCCGTCACTTTCCGGGCAGATGGCGAAGAAAAGAACGTTGTGCTTGAATCCTTGCCATCAGAAATAGCGCCTACTTTGGTTGAAGGCGACAAAGTTGTGGCTTTGCAGATGGAAAATTCACCCTCCCGCTTAATTTTGGCCGACAATTTGCCTGATGTGCGTCCTGATTTGGCGGGGGGATTGGCTGTGACGATGGTTCCCATGTTTTTGGGCGTAGGCGCGATGGCCTACAGGCCGGTTTTGCGCCGCCGGGGATGGGATGAGGAAAGGTTGAGGGGTTTGGACGGCCGTCTCTTCGGCATCATGGTCGGTTTACTGTTTTTGTTCGTCGCCCTGGGCGGCGCCATCAGCGCCTTTGGCGAAATGCGTAACAAACCTGTCGCCCTTATCCTGACGCTGTGCGTGGTTGGCTTGGTGGGGTTGTTCGGCGCATTGTTTATTAGTAGCAGTTTCCGCAAAAATTCGTCCTAAAATCAATAACCTGTGCGAACATGCTTGACGATACAGTCGCAATGCTATTAAAATAATAGCATATTGATAGCGATTAGATATATGGAGATAAAAGATGCCTGGATTATTGATCAAAGAGTTACCGGCAGAAGTTCATCAAAAACTGAAGGAACGCGCCGCTCAAAATCGACGGAGTATGACGAAAGAAGCGCTTTCTATTCTTGAATTAGTCTTATTTGAAGAAAACTTCCCAAAAAGAGAACTCCCTGAACCAATAAAAACAAAGTTTCCCATAACGGATGAATTTATAGATGCTGCTAAACGATGGGGGAGAGAATGATTGTTGTTGATACAAACATTATTACCTATTTGATTTTGACTGGAGATAAAACGAGTCTTGCCCGACAGGTTTATGAAGCTGATCCACAATGGGTTGTTCCCCAGTTGTGGAAACATGAGTTTTTGAATGTTCTCGTAACGCATGTTCGTCATGATTTACTAACTGTTGATGGCGCTTTGCAAGCTTGGCGTGTCAGTCAAGACATTTTGTACCGGCGAGAACAACCAGTTTCCATGCCATTGGCGTTACAACTTTCAATTACACACGAATTAAGCGCTTATGATGCCCAATTTGCGACCTTGGCACGATCGTTAGGCTGCTGGCTGGTTACAGAGGATCAGAAGTTGATAAAGAAAATTCCAGAAAACACACGCTCGATGAGCAAGTTTTTGGAACTAGGAGACTGATGAAGTGAGTTTTGAGACTATCCCCAATGGCACGGTAACGAGTCCGGCTGGATTTTTGGCGGGAACGACCGTTGCCCACATCAAATATGCCGATAGAAAAGATTTAACCCTGGTCGTAAGCGAGCGCGATTGCACGGCAGCGGCCGTTTTTACGCAAAATCAGGTCGCCGCTGCGCCTGTCATCGCAGGACGCGAGACAATGCAGGCAAACCGCAACCGTATCCGCGCCATCGTGGCCAACGCCGGTAATGCCAATGCCAGTACCGGCCAGCCCGGTTTGGAAAATGCCCGCGCCTCGCAAGAAATGACGGCCGTTGCCCTCAATATCCAGCCCGAACAAGTGTTACCCCTCTCCACCGGCGTGATTGGCGTGCAGCTGCCGATGGATCGGATGCAAGCGGGCATTGCAGCGGCGGCGGTACAACTTGATCCCGATGGCGGTCTGGCGGCGGCGCAAGCCATCATGACGACGGATACATATGCCAAGCATTTGGCCGTGCAGATAGAACTACCCGATGGCATGGTGACGATTGGCGGGATGGCGAAAGGATCGGGGATGATTCATCCCAACATGGCGACGATGTTGGGCGTGGTGACGACGGATGCCCAAGTTGAGGCGGGGGTGCTGGATGGGATGCTGCGAACGGCCGTCAACCACTCCTTCAACCGCATCACCGTAGACGGCGACACCAGCACCAACGACACTGTTTTTTTACTGGCAAATGGGGCCAGCGGCATCTCCATCGCCGATGAGAAAAGCAAATCCGCTTTTCAGCAAGCGTTGACGCATGTTTGTACCGAATTGGCGCATATGATTGTACGCGACGGCGAAGGGGCGACAAAGTTTGTGGAGATTCAGGTAGCAGGCGCGGTGACGGAAGCCGACGCGCACGCCATCGCCAACACCATCGCCACTTCCCCGCTTGTGAAAACCGCCTTTGCCGGCAGCGACGCCAATTGGGGCCGTATTTTGGCCGCTGCCGGACGGGCTGGGGTGACGTTTGATCAGAATCAGGCGGCGTTGTGGATTGGCGCGACTGCGGCAGATGAACTGCAACTCGTCGCCAACGGCACGCCAACCCATTATGAAGAGGCAGATGCCGCCGCCATTTTTGCCCAGCCCGCATTCAAAATCCGGCTGGATATTGGCGCGGGCAAGGCTTCAACCATCGTTTGGACGACGGATTTAACCCACGAATACGTGAGCATCAACGCAGATTACCGCTCGTAAAAAAATTGTTGCGCGATTTGGTAAATCGCGTATCGAATGAAATTCGCCGAATTACGCATGCGATTTACAAGAGAATTAAATGAACGATAACCCAATCCATCCAACGCCTTTACATATTGAAGAAGCGTCGCTTAACGCCTGGCCGTCGCTCAACACCTATTTGTTTGACGGCTGGCTGGCCCGTTTTGCCAATGGCTACACCAAACGGGCCAATTCGGTCACGCCGCTTTATCCCGGTGTGATGGATGTGGCGGCCAAGATTAAGGCGTGTGAGAAGTTGTACAAGCAGCAGCATTTGCCGCCGATTTTTCGTTTGCCAGGGTTTGTGGAAGATGTTGGGGTGATGGACGGCCGTCTCGCCGCGCGCGGTTACAAAAAAATAGACACAACCAGCGTCCAAACCCTCGACCTCAGCTTTTGCTTTGCTGCCATGTCCGAAAGAGCCTACATTTTACCCAGCCGTTCTGGGATGGAATCCTGGTTAGGTTCTTTTCATGAACTGTCCGGCGATAATCCCCATCGCGCCGACGCTGAAACGCATCAACAGATGCTCAACAACATCATCGGCGAGAAATGCTTCATGGTTTTGATGGTGAAGGGCAAAGTGGTTGCCTGTGGATTGGCCGTCGCCAGCAATGGCCACGTGGGCATTTTTGACGCCATTGTGGATAAAGAACAGCGTCGAAAGGGATATGGCACTGAGTTGATGGAGAGTTTACTCGATTGGGCTGTTCATCAATACGCCAGTTTCGCTTATTTGCAGGTAATGGTTGCCAACACGCCCGCCATCAATTTATACAACAAACTAAAATTCAAAGAATTGTACCGATACTGGTACAGAGCTTTATAGAAGAGACAAAATCGCTCGTAGTTAGCCACGCAGTCTTCGGAGTGGCGATTCGGGAACGGTACTCCGCGGACTACGTACCTGACTACGAACAAATGATATGAGGATGCCGTTATGAGCTTGGAACTTTTGAGTACAATCATTGTAGTGTTGGGGGCAATTATTCTGATATGAGTAAACTTTGGGGCGGCCGTTTCGCCAAAAAAACGGATTCATTGGTACACCAATTTAACGCCAGCATTGATTTTGATGCGCGGCTGTATGACGAAGATATTACGGGCAGCATTGCCTGGGCGCGGGGGCTGGTGGGGGCTGGCGTTTTGACGGCCGTCGAAGCAGAAACAATCATCACTGGATTAGAGCAAGTACGGGCTGAGTTTGCAGCAGGCAATTTTGCCTTTGCGCCGGATGATGAGGATGTGCATACGGCCGTTGAACGACGCATGACCGAAATCATAGGGCCAGTGGGTGGAAAATTGCACACCGGACGCAGCCGCAACGACCAGGTGGCGACTGATTTTCGGCTGTGGGTGATGCGGGCTTGCGATGAAATGCAAACTTGGCTGGCCGATTTGCAGCAGGCTTTGATTGTCAGCGCCGAGGCGAATTTGAATTTACCTATGCCCGGTTACACGCATTTGCAGCACGCGCAGCCCATCACTTGGGGGCATTGGGCGCTGTCTCACTTTTGGCCGTTGGCGCGCGATGGGAAGCGGTTTGAGCAGGTGCAGGAGCAAGCCGCCATTTTGCCGCTGGGCGCGGCGGCGTTGGCGGGAACGGCGTATCCAGTGGATCGGGAATTTTTGGCGCAGGAGTTGGGGTTTACGGCCGTTTCCCCCAACAGCCTTGACGCCGTATCCGATCGAGACTTTGCCGCCGATTTCTTGTATGCAGCGGCGATGACCGGACTGCATCTCAGCCGCTTGTCAGAGCAGTTGATTTTGTACAGCAGCGCCGAATTTGGCTTTGTGCGCTTGGATGATGGCTACAGCACCGGCTCAAGTCTAATGCCACAGAAGAAAAACCCAGACACACTGGAACTCACGCGGGGCAAAAGCGGCCGTCTCATCGGCAATTTGATGGGATTGCTGACGACACTAAAAGGGCTGCCCTCCACTTACGACAAGGATTTGCAAGAGGACAAAGAGCCGCTTTTTGATGCGTTTGACACGTTGGGGCTGGCTTTGCCAGTGATGGCGGGTCTTATCCGCACGTTGCAATTACGCCCGGAACGGATGGCGGCGCAGTTGGAGCCTTCGCTGTTGGCGACAGATTTGGCTGATTATTTGGTAAAGAAGGGGATGCCGTTCCGGCAGGCGCATGGCGCAGTAGGGCAGGTTGTGCAGTTGGCGGAGGAGAAGGGGGTGGCGTTAACGGCCGTTTCCCTCACTGAACTGCGATCCATCAGCGAACTGTTTGGAGAAGATGTGACGGCCGTTTTTCAAATAAAAACTGCGTTAGCGCAGCGAACCGTCAAAGGAGGGACCGCTCCAGCGGCCTTAAAAAACCAATTGCTTGAAGCAAAACAAGCGCTGCGCGTCTAAATGCCATAGATGCGCAGCCATTCCTATGCAGCGGTTGGTTCCCCCATCACTTCCCGGATATTGCTAACCAGTTCCTTAAAACCGACGGGTTTGGTCAGATATTTATCGGCGCCGGCCGCCAATCCATCTTGGATCGCGGCATGAGTCGTTTTGGCGCTCAGCATGATGATCGGCAAATCGGCCGTATCCGCTTTGGCGCGTAGTTGGCGGCAAACTGCCAGCCCATCCAAC
Organism: Anaerolineae bacterium; assembly: GCA_024762695.1. Lineage (GTDB taxonomy): Bacteria > Chloroflexota > Anaerolineae > Promineifilales > Promineifilaceae > JACKCC01. The sequence continues at coordinate 8,727 of JANTGY010000012.1, read as the reverse complement.
CCCGGCATCATCACATCCAAAATCATCACGTCCGGTTTATGCGCAGCCACATTTTCTAACGCGCCAAACCCGTCCTCGGCTTCGTAAATCATAAAACCGGTCCCTTTCAACATCAAACGCAGCAAATCGCGCGTCATCGCTTCATCATCAACAATTAAAATAGATTTGTTCAATGCGCTTCACTCCTATCCGCTCAACAGCTTCTTGGGCGTTGCTAACGAAGAACGGATGTTACTGTATTTATGACCGTAGCTTAGCATAAACGGCCGTCGTGCGTTAGATGACACTTTTCCTACTTTGACAGAAGAAGATTACAGCTCGTCTTAAGTCATATCGTAATTTTCGCTTTCTATCCTTAGAGGTGGAAGATGTATTGGTAATCCCCCACAAACATGGCAGTTTCATAACATTTTGCGCCACGCAAGCAGACTGCGGGCGCCCATGAAAACTGAGCAGTCGGGGCAATTATTGGATTCTCAGGGGAGAACAAGGCAAGAGATATGAGTCAAAAGAAAGTACTAATCATTGATGATGAGTTTCCCGTACGCTATCTTGTGGAACATCAACTGAAGCGTAACGGCTTTGAAGCGATTTCGGCTAAAGACGGGCCAAGCGGCATTGAAGCGGCTCACACGCATAAACCCGATCTGATCGTTTTGGACATTATGATGCCCAATATGAACGGATTTGAGGTGTGCGAGAAAATTCGCAGCGCGCCGCCCATCGCCGCTACGCCAGTCATTTTTCTTACCGCGTGTATGACTCGCAAGCACAAATTACGCGCCTTTGAAATTGGCGCAGACGATTATTTGGTCAAACCGTTTCAGCCTGATGAACTATTGGCCCATATCACGGCCGTTTTACGCCGCGCTAACGAAACTGCCGAAACTGACAAACCGCAAGAAAATGAAAAAACGCACGGCTCGAACAAAATCGTTTCCTTATTTAGTCCCAAAGGAGGCGTAGGCACAACCACCCTGGCCATTCAACTTAGCGAAGCGATGGTCATCCGCGAAGGGCGTCCCGTCCTTCTGATTGATCTGGATTTGCCGCTGGGCGGCATTGCCCCCATGCTCAATCTGTACAGTCAAAGGCATATCGTTGATCTGCTTAATTACCGCCCCGATGAAATCGCTTTGCCGTTAATCAAACAATACACACAGCGACACCGCAACAACTTGCTTGTCATCCCTACCCCAACCAAACTAATCAGCCCCACTAAAATGCCTTCCCCTGCCAATCTGAAGCCACTCTTCGACACCATGAAGGCGGCCGGCTATCACATTATCCTGGATTTGGGATCAACGTTATCAAACGTCACGGTGGAAGCGCTGCGGCAATCAGACCTGGTTTATGTGGTGACGTCGGGTCAACCGGTAGCCAATAAATTGCACAATGCCTTTATGGAATCGGCGCCCAAGATGGGACTGCAACCGCGCCAGATGCTGCCAGTCATCAATGAATTACATGGATCAGTAGAAAAAATGGATTTGACGCGGGTGCCTGTAGCCCGCATTCCTCATGCCAATGAACGCACACGCACACGGATGTGGCTGCGCGATCAGGGAATGGGCAAGCTGGTTTCGGTGATGCTGTAAGCCAATTAAGGCGCAAACGAAGAAGGGGAACGGGTCATTAGGGTTAGGCGACGTAATAACGGCCGTAACGAATCGGGAGCGGCCGTATCTGTTGTCTCCACCGTATACTTCACCTTATTTTCTTCAACAATCAACTTGTACTGATATTGATCGCGCGCCTGCGAATCATTTTTCGGCATCTCAAAAAAACTAGCCCCAGTTACCATCTCCTGCAACGCCGTCGCTTCCTCTGACGGCATCGTTTCCGTATCCACTTCACACGTCATGGGACGTCCCAAAAAGCCGCCGCTGCGCTCAAAATATATTTTCATTCTTCCAATACCTCCATCGCCCCAGGTGAAAACGGGAAAGTCATTTGAATTAGGAAAACAATGGTTCTCCCGTTTTCCCTGAGCAAACCACAAAGAATTAGCGCATTTTTTATCAAAATACTTTTTGTGGTTTACTTAAAAACCAAAAAACGATTTAACGGCCGGCAAGCAGCCTTGCGGCTCATCATCCGGCGGCGGATCGTCATTTGGCGGCGGATCGTCATCCGGCGGCGGATCGTCGCCAGGGTCTTCAACAAAAATGCCAACGGCCGTCCATCCCGCCTGCACCGCCTGCTGTTCCAGACTGCCCGCCCCAAACATGTTTTTCGCCGCTGCAAACGTGGCATTAGCCGCCGCCTGGAAGTTAGACGTGGACGAAAGCCGATTCGTCAACGCCTCATACCAAATCCGACCCATCTTCTCCCAGGCAAAACCATCCATCTCGTATGAGGCCACATAAAAAGCGCGATTTGGAATGCCAGAATTGATGTGAACGCCGCCATTGTCATACGTAACATTCAGGTAATCGTCCATGTGGCCCGGCTGTGGGTCTTGGCCCAAAACTGGATCGTTATAAGCCGTTCCCGGCGCTTTCATGGAACGCAAAGCGACGCCGTTTACATTGGCGGTAAACAAGCCTTCGCCCACCAACCAATTTGCCACGCGGGCCGTTTGCCCCAGAACGCGCTGCTTAACCAGAACGCCAAAAACATCAGACATGGATTCGTTGAGCGCGCCTGGCTGATCCTGATAAATGAGATTAGCTTCATGTTGGGTGACGCCATGCGTCAACTCATGCCCGATGATGTCAATAGCAATGGTGAAGCGGTTAAATAAGCGGTCGGCAACGGGCAAATCCTCGTCGCCATCGCCGTAGACCATTTGGTAGCCGTTCCAGAAGGCATTGTCATAGCCGCGTTGGTAATGGACGGTGGAGTTGATTTTCATGCCCCGGTTATCTATGGAGTCACGGCCGTACACATCCTTGTACAAATCGTATGTGGCCCCGGCTCCATCATAAGCTTCGTCCACGGCCGGATCCCCCGTTGGCGGATCGCCCTCGCCGCGTGCGCGCAAACCAGGCAAGCTGCTGCTGTTTTGCGCGTCATAAATTGTCCGATCTTTGGCGGCGGCGACGGCCGTCGCAACATCCATCCGGGCGGCAGCGGCAGCCACGCCTTGCCGATAACCACGCACTTCAGCCGAAATCGTCAAGTTGCGGATAGCCAATTCTCGTTGAGCGGCGCTGCCATTTTGGGCCAATTCGCGCATCATATGCGGGGGAACAATACAGAAAATAGAATGTCTATGGCTCATTTTCTTAATTTCTCCTGTCAACAAACGCTTACTTTCTCTCCTTGCATTGTAATGGGATGGGGCGCAGTTGTAAACCGTTTCTCATGCCACGGCAATTTGTCCAAACGCAATTTTCCTAAAAGCTGGTCATACAAATCGGTTTCTGGGCAGTGTGGAAGAGGCGATTGACGGTCTCGATTTGGGCCGGGTCGGAAACAATCGCCAAGCTGTAAAAGACTAACTGGCGGAAACTTACGGTTCCCATAATCAATGAAGAAAAAGCGGCGACATCTAATTCGATGGCGATATCGTGCGTTGGGTCGGAGAGAAGGCGGGCACGGCCGTTTTCAAATCCCACAATCCAACTCCCCGCATTCTCTGGCAGGAACGAATCGCGGACGGTTAGTTTAAGGCGGCAAGTTTGACCGCCGAAATCATGGTCGGCTAACTGCTCAAAGAGGCGCGGCACATCAATTACTCGGTACATCAACCCAACGCCTTGCGTGTTGCTCTGGTGGTAAAGGACGCGGGGCAGCATCAATTCCCCTTCAAAACGTGGATCGGCCAACAAAAAGTGAAAATCCTCATCCTGGGTGTTGATAACGATACGCTCGATTTGGTCGGCTTGCGTGTGTAAAAAGCCCAGCAGCTCAGCCAGCACAGCCGGGTTTTCATACACGATGGCCCGAACCAAAATCTCATTGCTCAAAAAGTGACCGCCCTGGCCCTGTTGGAAGGCGAAAATAAGATAGCCGCGTATCTCGCCGCCGCTTTTGTACCCAACAATTTTCAAGCTGGGTTCGGTGAAAAGCTGATCCCAGGTATAGGTTGGAAGGGTCATCATGCCGTGTGTTTGTTGAGCGTAACGGCCGTAACAAGCCATCACCGCTTCCTTATCTTTCTCCGTCAAAAAAGCAATGTGCGTGGTAGAGGAACGGGGCAAACTGGCCGGTTCGACTCGGTATTGATTCATCTTGGTTCCGTAGCCGAACCCCATCTGCCGGTAAAAATCGGGACGAAACGGGTACAAGGCCGTCAGCGCCGCCCCTTTTTCCCGATAATGACGCAGGAAGAATTGGATCATGTCGTAGGCGACCTTGCGTTTTTTGTAGGCCAAATCGACGGCCACGCTGCCGATCCCGCCCATCAAAACAGACGTTTCATGCAGGGTCATCGCAAAATCAAACAGGCGCATGGCGCCCAGCAGACGGCCGTTTTCAAACGCGCCCCATAAACTGACGATTGGGTCAGCTATCATTTGTTCATTGCGCTGACGGAAACGCTGCCGGTCAACGGCCGTCACCACCTTAATCCCCGGATACGCATTGACCGAAATGGTAATAAACGCCTCCCAATCAGCCTCAGTCAGTTGTCTAATCGTTCGCATAAATTTGCCTCCTCATTGAAAGCGCATTTTAACTTCATCGTTAAGCCGCGCCAAAAGGCTTGACTTTCGTTGAGCAAAATATACAATTTAGACACAACTAAATTTCTTAGGAGATGTCCGCATGAAAGTCCCTCTGTCCCAGGCAGAACAAGATTACCTGAAGGCAATTTATCGGCTGAGCAACCGATACGGCCGTGCCGCCACCTCCCAACTCGCCAACTGGCTAGAAATCAAACCGGCCTCGGTGACGGGGATGCTGCGTAAATTGGCGCAAGCCGATCCGCCGTTGATCGCATACAAAAAACATAAAGGCGCCACCCTTACCCCGGACGGCGAACGGGCGGCGCTGGAAATGATCCGCCATCATCGCTTGATCGAACTTTATCTACACGAAAAACTGGGCTATGCTTGGGACGAAGTACACGAAGAGGCCGAACGCCTGGAACATGCGATTTCTGAAGAGATGGAAGCGCGAATGGCGGCAGCGTTGGGCCATCCTTGCCGCGACCCGCACGGCGATCCCATCCCCGACCACAATTTGGAAATGATTGCATTGTCCGAGTTTCCTTTGAGCGAATTGGGGCCGGGCCAACCGGCAGTTGTTCGGCGCGTGCGGGATGAAGAACCGAGTTTGCTGCAATACCTGGATTTGTTGGGAATACGGCCGTCAACGCAAGTAACGGCCGTCGCCCACAACAAACACGATCACACCCTCACCCTCCAGATTGCCGGGCAAGAACGCCCTGTCGTCATCCCCCCCCGCGCTGCCTCCGAACTTTTCGTGGATTTAATGGAATAGCCCATATTCTTACCCAATCAGGAGCTTGTCATGCCTCAGGTAGCCATTGTCACCGACAGTGTCGCCAGCATCCCGGAACATCTGCTGGAAGAGTACGCAATTCATTGGGTTCCCTACTACATCCATCGCGGCCAGGAAGCGCTGCGCGATCTAGTTACAGTGCAGCCGGCATCGTTTTACCAATGGTTGGCAACGGCCGTCACCATCCCCAAAACCGCCGCCCCCGGCCCTGGCGACTATCTGCAAATCTACGAAAAATTAGCCGCCAGCGGCGTCCGCGAAATCGCCAGCATCCACATCACGTCCAAAGGGAGCGCCGCTTACCAGGCCGCCAAAGTGGCCCAGGCAACCATCCTGGAACGCATCCCCGACCTGAGAATCGCTGTCATTGACACCATGAACGTCGCCATGTGCCAGGGCTGGCTGGTCATCGAAGCGGCCCGCGCCGCCCGAATTGGACAATCGCTGACGCAAATTACCCAGAAACTCCACAAACTCATACCGCAGACGCGCATGATTCAGACGGCCGACACGCTCAAATATCTGCATATGGGCGGCCGCATCGGCAAGGCGCAGCATCTGGCGGGCAGTTTGCTGTCCATCAAGCCGCTCATTGGCATGGAGGATGGGGTGATTGTGGCCCTGGGCAAAGCGCGGGGACGTAAACGGGCGTATCGGGCGATGGTGGATTGGGTGGAAACGGCCGTTTCCCAATTAGGCCGCATCAAAATCGCCTACGTCCATGTCGCCGCCCGCGAGGAAGTCGAAAAGCTCAAGGAGTTGGTGGAAGATCGGGTAACGGCCGTCGAAACCGTTGTGGCCGAACTTTCCCCGGCGCTGGGCGTCCATTCCGGCCCCGGCACAACCGGTCTTTGCATCCTGCCAACGCTGGAATAGACGAAAATTCCACCGCAAAGGCGCAGAGAACGCAAAAACTTCTCTCGAAATTCTCAATTCTTTGCGCCTTTGCGGTTAATTCTTTAGTTAATCTGGGAGCATTTTCATGACCAACACCATAAAAAATTTCAAAGAGGCCAAAAGATGGCAAAAGCGGCACAATGCCCACGCGCCCCAAATTGGCGAATTGGCCCCCGATTTTGAACTGCGCGATGTGGAAGGGAACCATCCCGTTCGTTTATCAAATTTCCAGGGACAAAAGCCGGTCGCCCTCGTCTTTGGCAGTTTCACTTGACCCCTTTCGTCCGCGGGACCGTGAGTCTCCACGACCTATACGAAAAATACAATGACCGCGTTCAGTTTCTCTCCATCTACATCCGCGAAGCGCATCCGGTAGATGGCTGGTGGCTGGGCAAAGGGCTGTTCGGCAAAATGTTGGACAGATTCGCCTCCAAAGCGGCGACAGATGTTTACGATCCGCAAACGATGGCCGAACGGCGGCAAGTGGCCAGACAATGTTCGACTACTTTGTCTTACGGTATCCGCACCTATGTGGATGAGATGAATGATGCGGTGAACCAAGCGTATGCCGCCTGGCCGACGCGATTATACCTGGTGGGGTTAGACGCCCGTATCGTTTACGGCGGCGGTTTAGGCCCTTACGATTTCAAACCGGCCAAACTGGACGCGGCTATCAAGAGTTATCTCAACCAAATCGGCGCGAGGTAATTTAACCAGATTGGGGTAAAATCTGCCCATCAAGAAAAAAGGAAGCGCTTTGGCAGATAATCACCCTAATCAACAACTATTTATCGGCGGCTGCAGCCGCAGTGGAACCACGCTTTTGGGCGCGATGATCGGCGCGCATTCTGACTGCATTTGTTCGCCTGAGTCCCACTTCAAAATCGACGTTATGCGTGCGCTGGCCTATGATGCCATTTCACTAGAACCAGCAGCCTTAGTCAACTTAATACAGCGGCATTGGCGTTTCAAAATCTGGGAACTTGACCTGGAACCAGTGTCAACGCTGTCCGACAATAACGCTTCGCTTGACCAAATTCTACACTGGATTGTAGCCCAATATGCACGGCAGCAAGGCAAGGCAAGCGCCCCAATTTGGGTAGACCACACGCCCGAAAATATCAGCTACGCTCAATCGCTGCGCCAAATTTTTCCCCATGCGCGTTTCATCCATTTGGTGCGCGACGGCCGTGCCGTTGCCGCCTCCATTTTGCCCTTAGATTGGGGGCCAAACACCATCATCAAAGCCGCCCGTTGGTGGATGCGGATGGCCTCGTTTGGCCTGGCCGTCGAAAAGACATTAGGGCCAGAAATTGTGCTGCGTGTCAAGTACGAAGAGTTGGTCTTAGAGCCGGAAAAAACGATGCAAACCATCAGCCACTTCTTAGGCGTGGACTATCAACCGGCGATGTTGCAGGCGACAGGCTTCAATCCGCCCAGCTACACGACGCGGCAGCACAAGCTGGTCGGCGGCAAACCGGACGTCTCTGTCGTCAACCGCTGGGAACAGAAGCTGACGGCGCGCCAAATCGAGATTTTCGAGCATCAAACGCGCGATTTTTTGGCGTATCTGGGTTATCCGCTGCGTTATGGCTTGCGAGCCAAAGCGCCCTCGTTTGCCGAAGTGCAAGGACAAAAAGCGCGCGAATTGTTCCGTGGTGAATTTTTGAACAAGTTCAAATGGTTGAAGCGCAGTTATCCGCTGTGGCTGTCGCGGGATTTTTACGCCCAGGCACGATTAACAGACACGAATAATTGACCTTATGCTAACGATTGGACAGTTGGCAAAACAAGTTGGCGTACGAACATCGGCCCTGCGTTATTATGAAACGGAGGGGCTGTTGTCGCCCGACGGCCGTTCCGATTCCGGGTATCGTCTTTACAAACCAAAAGCAGTCCAACGCCTGCGCCTCATCCAGCGCGCCCAACGGCTGGGCTTCTCCCTGGCCGACATTGCCGCTCTGCTGGAAGGCTACGACCAGGAAGATTTGAGCGATGAAGCCCTCATCGCAACGGCCGAATCTCGCTATCTGGCCCTGGACAAACAAATTACCGAACTTCTCACATTGCAGCATGAATTGCAGCTTTTTTTGGGAGATTTGCACCAAAATCAGGCCGCTAACGCCTCATTTGGCGAGATGTTGGCGCGAGTTTGCGCCAATCCCCTCACCCAGCCAACGGCCAAAGGCGTATTGGATTGGTTGATGCAGTACAGCGGCTGCGCCCTGACAACGGAGGCCGGACAGTCGATTCTGGAACGGCTGCAAGGGCAGCATTTCCATATTTGGCAGGAGGGCGAGGCTTATTTTATCTTGGTGGTGAGTGAGGAAACGGCCGTTTACAACGCCCTTATCGAACTGGCCCAACTAGAAGCCAACTGCCAAACCCATCCCCACACCCACACCGAACTCATCTACG
>JANTGY010000011.1 GCA_024762695.1 Anaerolineae bacterium | reverse complement strand
GTCTTTTTATTTTTCTTTTTAAATGGCTTGTGCGCTGGCCGAGGCCGCACGCGATCAAACCGCCATAAATGCCGAGTCAAACCGCCTTGCAAAGGTTATATGCTTTAATCGCGCTCCGCGTCTCTCTTGTTCACAGGCGAAGTCAGGAAGGCAATTAAGCGATCTACGCGGATTGAGCGCGCCCGGACGCCGAGGACGGCAGCCGGGCTCCGTGGCATTAAACTATTACCGCCGCTAGACCCGCGCTTAGGGCCGGGGCTGCGGACTGCGGCGGGACGGCGACCTTCTCGTACCTCGTCACCCGCCGCCCCGCCTTGCCTTGCCCCCGCCCACGCGCTAGTCGCCATAGCATTCAACCCATACCGTCGCCCGCAAAGGTAATAAACGACAAAGGCACGCCGCCCGCGAAGTGGTTGGATACGGTCGAAAAGCTCCGGGAGGGGGCGGGGGATTCAGACCGCACACTACTTGAAATTATGCGCCCCCTTGCCCCCTCCCTCCGCTTTTCGATTGTTCTTTTTTCTTTCTTTAGGAAAAGAAAGAAAAAAGGAACCAAAAAAGAAAGAAACCTCCGTGCCTCCGGCGGCCCTGCCGGGGGCTTTACCTTTTCCACTCGCGGAAAAGGTAAAACCAAAAGGCGAGGCTCCCTCCCTCCCCCCTTTTTCTTTGCCTCCGGCGGCCCCTGCCGGGGGCTTAGGCGAAAGCGCGGCGGCCGCTGGGACATGAGGCTTGCGGAGCTGTTAGTTATTTATGTCTAGTTGGGGCTGTGGGGCGGCCGAGGCCCAGCGCCCGCAGCATCGTGACGACTGCGGCGGGATTGGCGCGATAGGCCCTGACGAGATCGCGCACCATCTCAGGTGGAGAGGCCTTGCCAAAGTTAGCGCCAGGACGCTGGATGGTGTACCCCAGGGAGCGCGCAAGCTTAGTGAAAGCCGCTTGCTCGTCTTCGCTGATTCTCATTGGATAAATTCTACCGCTCATATAGTACCCCCATATCTAGGCTAGGCTGACCAATTTCATGAACCTCAAAATTAGTCAATTGTTTTAGTGGCATTTTACAAGGGATATATACCGGTGTCAAGGTGTTTTGGCATTTTGGGCGTAAAAAACGCTCTAGGGGCATTTTGGACAGCGCAGAAAGGCAGCGGCAGGCGGTAGGCGAGCGATATACCCCCATATATGGGTACTCTGTCTATTGACAGGTATATACCGCATGCGCTATAATACCTGTACACGCGAGGGGGAAACAGCCACCCCCACGCGAGCACATTAACAGCTAAATTGAAGGGCTGGCGCACCCGACACGACGCGCCAGGGCCGCAGAATCCCGGCCCAGAGCTTGACCGAGTACAGCCGCTCCCACCGCGACCAGCACAGAAAATGACCAGGAGCAGCCGAGGCAGAAACTAGCGACCGCCAACGAACGTTTCCCCGTGAATCCGCAAGGGTTCGGGGGTTTAGTCGCCACAAGCAGGAGTAGCTATTTTATTTTCGCCGTCATTTGGGATGTTCCGGCCGGTTCGATTCCGGCCCGGCGATTTTTGAGAAACGAAGCGGCCGCCGCAGCGTGCAGGCTAACGGCGGCCAGAAATCGAAATACACCAATACGAAGGAGAAGTCAGATGTATATTAGCAGAGATGATAGAATCGATCAACTGGTGGTCAAGGCGCAATCAAACGCGCCAGCGGCGGTTAACCTGATCGAGAAGGCGGCCGCGATTGTGAAGGCAGGCGGCGTGACTTTCCGAGAGGATAGGCCCGACTCATTTTTGGCGGGAATTGGCGACAAAAAATTTGTCGCTAACGTAAACAGCCAGACGCGGCGATACCCACACCAAATTTTTAGCGAGCCAGGCGGACTGACTTGCACTTGTGAGTTTTTCCAGCGGGGAAACGGCCGACGGCCAGAATTGAACGGACAACCGCTATGCACGCACATTGTAGCGGCCAGCATGGAAGACAAATTGCGTGAAGATATGGGGAAGATCAAGGCGGCCGCCAGTAAACGGCCGTATACACCCCGCGCATGGACGCACCCCGTCTTAGGCCGTACATTTTTGACGCCGGATCAGGCCGAGGAAGTGGCGGCAGCGCAGATCGCGCGCGAGCGACGGAAAGCATCGCGGCGGCGGGAAACGGCCGCAGCTATCGCCGCCGATGACGCAGCCACGCGGCGCTATTGGAACAGCGCCGAAGGAGCGCGGCGATACGTGATTATGGCGGCCGCGAATGGGCGGATCGCTGCCAAAGCTAACAGCAAATTGCACCAAAAGCAGACCCAGGCGCGCGGGGCGGCGACCGATCCGGCAGCCGAGGCCAACGCGATATTTTTTGATTAAGGAGGGGATCATGAACTACTTCAAGGATTGTCACACCGTAGCGGAAATCAAAAAGCGATACCGGAAGCTCGCAATGGAGCACCACCCGGATCGCGGCGGCGATACGGCGACGATGCAGGAGATAAACGCCGCTTATCATGCCGCACTGGCAAAGAAACATGAGACGGCCGAGGCCGGCAGCGACGGCCGCGAGCATACGTACTACTACAACGAAGATCACGAACAGGCGATTATTGAGAAGATCGACGAATTGATCGCCCAGAACTTGACGGGCTGCGATATTTGGCTAATCGGTAAGTGGGTTTGGATCGTAGGCGAGACAAAACCGCACAAGGAAGCGCTAAAGGAAGCGGGCTGTAAATGGCACGCCAAGCGGAAGTGTTGGTATTGGAAACCGACCGCAGGCCGCCACCGCTACGCCAAAAATTCCAGCCTATCAGATCTGGCGTACACCTACGGGGCCAAGCGGTTTGGCGACCGTGAAAAGAGCGGCGAGCGCAGCCAGCGAGCCAGGCGGCCCGCGTTGGCTGCATGAGAGAGGGAACGGCCGTTTCCAACAAAGAACGGCCGTTCTAAAGGAATCTACAGATGAACAAGTATAAGGTTTATATTTACATTGCAGGCGCACCGCACCGCCCGCCCTATCAAGGCTATGTGGATGTTTGGGCGGAAAACGACGAGGAAGCCGGAAAGGCAGCCATCCAAAAACTAAAGAGGGGAGCTTTTCAAGATGTTTGGTACGATGCGTTCAAGGTAAGGCGTATCGAAAGGATATTTAGTTAATTAAGAACGGCCGTTCTCTAGTCAGGGAACGGCCGTTCTTTGAAGGTGAACACTAATGTCATATTTACAAAAAGCGACGGAGATCTCCCGCTTCATTGACGCGGGATTCGAAGTGACGCAGATCGGCGACTATGGCGACATCTTTAGGGCCACCGATAACCGATCGGAGGATTTCGGGCTGGCCCTGAAATTCGACGGATACAGAAACGAAGGGCGGATCAAGATCAGCGGATTCTATGCCGGCGGTTATTCAGACGCGCCCGCGAATCGGCCAGCGATAACATGTTCCCAAACGCGAACGTCAAAAGCCATCGCCGCAGATATAAAGCGGCGATTTTACCCGGCATACATCAAGGCTTATGAGGAGGGACTAGCCGCGCTGTTTAAGCGGCGGGCCAGCGCCAACCAGGAGCGGGACGCGGTAGAGACGCTGGCGGCCGCCATTGGCGGCTATGTACGCGGCAGCGAGAGCGGTGGTCCATGGGCAATAATGGGGGAGTTTGGGCAGATTACGGCAGAGGCGAGGTATAGCACGTACTACCAAACAGCGACAATAAAGATCGAAGGACTACCGCTGGAAGCGGCCCGCGCTCTGGCCCACGCGATCAGAGCGATTAAAATACAGTACGACCAGCAAAGGAGAAATTAGACATGTTTAATAAAATTACTATCCGCACTGTGAATCCGGCCGGTTGGCCGATTGATTTTGAGTTGAAACCGGGAGAATCGCCAGGCCCGGCTTTGAAATGGCTCGAATCGCACGGCTACCAGCCGGCCGCCGCCGCTGGCGAAACGGCCGCAGTTGCCGGGCCGTCGGCCGGAGGCGGAAAATTTGCGGCGGAGAAAATGGTAGCGACCGTTGACGAGGGTAAAGTTTACTGGAAAGTGAAAGGCGCCAACTTCCAAAAATTTGGAGTCACAATCTGGCCGGAAGTGCTGGAAGACGCCGGGTTCGAGGTTGACGCGCTTAACCCGTTAAAGCCGATTGATTTAACCGGGTGGACGGCCGTATACTCTGTAAAAGAGAACGGCCAGCCCAAAAAGATTTTAAAGCTGATCAAGTAATTCAGGGAACGGCCGTTCACCGTTTCAGGGAACGGCCGTTCTTTGGAGGTACACGCTAATGGAGAATGGCGCAACAAAACCATTTTTGAAGTGGGCAGGGGGTAAGCGGCGACTGCTGGCGCAGTTTCTGCCCCATTTCGGACCTCATATTCACAACGGCCGATACTTCGAGCCGTTCCTCGGCGGCGCGGCCGTGTTCTTTGGAATGCAGCCGCGCCGGGCCGTTTTATCAGATATTAACGCGGAGTTAATCGAGGTTTACCAGATCGTGAAGCAACGGCCGGAAGAACTGATCGACGGGCTGAGAATCCATAAGCTAAACCATTGCAAGGATTATTACTACAAAGTCCGAGAATGGCAGCCGGAGACGGCGATCGGGCGCGCCGGCCGTTTTTTATATCTAAATAAGACATGCTATAACGGCCTCTACCGCGTGAACCGCGCCGGCCGTTTCAATGTCCCGATGGGCAAATACAAAAACCCCGACATCGTAAACGCCGACGGCCTCCAGGCCGCGTCAGAAGCCCTACAAACGGCAGAAATTTATAATGTGGACTTCGAGGCGGCGACGGCAGGCGCCCGCGCCGGAGACTTTGTCTATTTTGATCCGCCTTACGCGCCGCTATCGGTTACCAGCGTTTTCACGAGCTACACAGCGGCCGGATTCACGGCCGAGGATCAAGCCAGACTGCGGGATGTGGTCCAGAGACTGACCGCGCGAGGAGTTAAAACGGCCGTGTCTAATTCAGCCGCGCCGCTCATTTACGATCTGTATGATGGCCTTAGGATTATTGAGATCGCCGCCCGCCGAAACATCAACAGCAAGGCGGAAGGGAGGGGAGAAATTACAGAATTGTTGATTATGAATTACTAGTACCACACCGGCCCACAGTCTGCCATGGCAGACTGTGGGCTTTTTTTGCGTTGGGTAGACGTACCTAATTGCCGAAGGCCGCCCCATCGAGGGGCGGCCTTCGGCCTTCTTTTTTTGTTGCACAAAAAAGAAGCAAAAAAACGCTTAGACCATAAGTGGTTAGCTGTCTACGGCCGGCAGCGTGCCGGTAGTAGATGTTCGCCCGCCCTTTGGATAATCTAGCCAGTTGGGAGCGCTGGCGTTTGGTAAAACGGCCGTCACCCGCATACAGACACTATCTTCAAATTACAAAATCTGCTAAAATGAAATCATGGCTACTTACCTGATCACCACCCAGGACGGCGACCGGCGGCGGCTGTGGCAGCGTATTTTTGGCAGCGACAAGCTGCCAGTAAAAACGCCGCAGCCGCGCCCCATGTGCCTCGAACCCGGCAAGCCGGAGGTACTAGCTTATGACTTGGACGCTGATGCACTGCATTCGTTCCAGGTCAAGCGCTTTGCGGCCGTTTTGGCCCGGCGCGGCAATGGGTGGACGTATCAAGACGCAGAACACGCCATCCGTGCCGGATGGCCCATCCTAGCAGAAGGTACGGAGCAAGTGACGAAAAAACGGCCGTCACTTGCTTTTTTGTTGCGCCGGCAACTCAATTTATTATGGCCTACTCATAATGGGGCGGGGGGATCATTCGTATAGGCATCATAGGCTCACGCCCATTATGCCAGGCGAGCTTGAATTAAAATTGTTACGCTTGTCACGGTTTTTGTATGAAATTCAAAATACCGAACTATTCCATTTTTGAAATATCGCCGCTAGGCCATGCTTATAGCAGGCTTAGATTGGAGGGGTGGAAAGAGCCACAGGCCTTATACATGGCCTGGAAATCCCATCCAAAGGCGGCCCGCCTTGCAGCAGGGCTGCCGGAGACACAAATCGAATTGTTCACAAAAATTTTAATGTATAAAACCGACAGTGCCGTTAGGCAGTGGCGGAAGCGACGGCCGGAAATGGAGGCGCGGATTCTGACATTGCAGAGAGAGGGGCCGTTATCTTTCTACCGGCCAGGCGCACTGCACACAATGGGCCAGTCAGCCCAACTCCTGGGGCGGGAAGGCTTTGCTGACAGAAAACTGCTGCTGGAGATGACCGGAGATTATCGGCCGTCAACTAAAACGGATGTAACAACGGCCGGACACCCAATTAAAGCCGGGCCAACGGCCGATGATTTAGCGGCTCTGCTTGCCGAGGCACAGCGGCAATTAACAGAATGGAAACCGACAGGGGAGGGGAAAACGGCCGTTGCCGACGAAGAGGAATGAACAGACAAGAGCGGGTCGAGTATTTGAAATGCGGGTTGAACCCGCTCTATTTCATTGACACTTATTGTCAGGTCTACGACCCGACGCCCAGCGTCTTGTCTTGGCTGCCGTTTAATTTATGGCCGGGCCAGCGGCAGGCGCTGGCCGACATCGTTGTTAGCCGTCAGGTGACGATTCTAAAAGCCAGGCAGTTGGGTATCACCTGGCTAGTTGTTGCTTACGCGCTTTGGATGATGCTATTCAAGCCAGGCTCTATTATCCTCCTCTTTTCTATGCGCGAGAATGAAGCGGCCGACTTGCTGGCCCGGATTCACGGCTCGACAGAAGATCGGATCGGCGGCATGTATGACATGCTGCCCGACTTCTTCAAAGAGGAGATTGGGATCACAGTTGACAATCAACTGGAATTGGTATTCTCAAATAAAAGCGTTGCCCGCGCGTTCCCAGCGACGAAACGCGCCGGACGCAGTTTCACCGCGTCCGTCGTCATCGTTGACGAGGCTGATTTTATCCCGCACTTCAAACAACTGATGACGGCCGTTCGGCCAACCATTGATGCAGGCGGCCAGATTATCACGTTAACAACCAGTGATAAGGAAAAGCCCGCCAGTGAATTCAAACGCATCTTTAAAGCAGCACGGGCCGGAGAAACTGGTTGGAAGGCAATCTTTTTACCCTGGCATACCAGGCCAGGCCGTTCGGCCGCCTGGTACGCCGCAAAGCAGGCGAGCTACACCCGCGATGACTTATGGCAAGAATACCCGGCGACCATCGCGCAGGCGCTGGCCGGGCGCAGCGAGGGCAAGCGGTTTGCGGCCGCCTGGTTGGATAACTGCTATACGGCCGTTCCAGAAATAGACAGCGAAATGTCTTTGCCGGGTCTGATCGTTTACGAACGGCCGAGAAACGGCCGTCTTTATTTGATAGCTGTAGACACATCAGAGGGGGATGCGACCAGCGACCCGTCGCCCGCGACCGTCTTTGACGCCGAGACGTGGGCGGAAGTCGCGCACCTTTACGGCATCTTCGAGATGAAGGCGTTAGCTGGCTACGCCAGCACCTTGTCAGATTACTACAATACGGCCGTTATTTGCGTAGAGCGCAACAATCACGGCCATGCCGTTCATGTTGCTTTGTACGCACTCGGCTATAATAATCGGATTTATATAAATCCGTTTGACGGCAAAGAAGGATGGCTATCAAGCCTAAAATACAAGACGCTGGCGATGAACAACGCCGCCGACGTGTTCAAGGAAGGATCAACAGAAATCCACACCGAAGCAACACAGATAGAATTGGTGGGCATCGAGGCGGCGACACTGAAAGCCGTCGAGGGCGAGACGGATGACAGGGCGCTTAGTTACGTGATCGGACTAGCTGCGCTCCGCTGGCCGTCGGCTTATATGCCGGCCGTGTTTGCACACGGCGCGGCTTCGGGTTGGAACCCGAAGAAGGATTGAGCTATGGTTGATTTACTCAGTTGGTTTAGAGCAAAGAAGAAAGCGGGCGCAGGCGCCCGCCCCCCGCGAACGGCCGTTCGCGCCCGCCACACGGCCGACCAAAACACCTTGTTCGGCGGCGCATTTGCCATTGTTGATCCGGACAGTCCAGAAGAATACTGGCGGACGATGACCCTAGAAAACAAAACGCTTGAGTTGGTCCCCGTCGAAACACTGGCAAAGCTGCTAACCAGCTTGTCGCCAGAGGTATCGGCAGGACATTTCATGCACATGCGTTTTGGTAATCCGGGCTACGAGATTGCCGTCACTTACCCCGACTCGGAACGACCGTACAAACGAGGCCAACAATGGCTCGCTGCATTTATTCAACGCATGGATGAACAATACGGTGCGTTTGGGGTCATTCCGACCAAACTGCTTGATGGGCAATTCATGCGCGGCGCGGCGATGGCGGAACTGGTGATCGGTTCAGACGGCCGGACGGCCGTTGACCTGGTGACACCTGATCCGATTACGGCCAGATTCAAGCAAGTTGACGACCCAGAGCGGGGCAAGGTATGGCAGTTGGGACAGTGGAGAGCGGGTAAGTGGGTATCACTGGATATGCCCACCATTGCCTACCTGCCCGTTGACCCAGCCCCAGGAGCGGCCCCATACGGCCGTCCGCTCATTTCCCCCGCCCTGTTTACGCCGCTGTTCCTGCTGGGGCTGCTGCACGACATTCGGCGTGTTGTATCCCAACAGGGATACAACCGCCTGGACATCAATGTAAACAGCGAACGATTGTTCGCATCAATGCCAACAGATGTCAGGAGCGATCCGGCAAAGCAGATGGTCTATATCAATCAGGTGATCGCCGAAATTCAAGAGGTTTACAACTCGCTTGAGCCGGACGATGCCTACATCCACACAGACGTCGTGGAGATGAATAAACCAATGGGAACAGCAACGGCCGACAGCCTGCGCGCTGTTGATACCCTCATTCGAGGGCTGGAACGAATGGCGGCGCGGGCGCTAAAGGTTCCCAATCTGTTTATGGGCATATCGGAAAGCGTCACAGAGACACACGCCAAATACATGTGGTTTCAGTTTTCACAGACGATCCGCAGCTTGCAACACAACGTCGAGACGGTCTTAAGCCGTCTCTTGACCTTGGGCTTGCAGGCCGACGGCATCCAGGCGCAGGCGTCGTTTAAGTTTGCCAATTTGTCGCCGGACAAGTTGAATGACGCGAGGGTGGAAGCGGTCGAGATTGAGAACGAGGCCAGAAAGTACGAAATGGGCTGGACATCCCAGGATGAGGCCAGCGAGGCCGTTACCGGCCACGCGGCCGATGTACCGGAGCCAAGAACGGCCGTTCCGGCCGTTGATGCGGCGGGAGAAAATACCAATGCAGAAAGATTCAAACAAAACGGGCGAGGTGCAGTGGAATACATGCGCCAATTGCCTTAAAGGATTGTACAGCAAAGAATTGTACAGCGGCAGCGGTGCGGCTTTACCGCTCTTTTGCCCATATTGTCTAAAACCTTTTATTCCCGTAGAGACACGACCGCCAGCCAGGCGCGATCCGAGGGTGCAACGGCCGTTATAACCTATGAACCAAACCGACTTTGAGGCCGTCGTCGAGTTAAGTTTGCAGAGGCGAAAAGCTCTGATCGAAATGCTAACGGCCGAAGAAAACTTCTTGCTTGCACACGGCCGCATCAAACGGCGGGCATGCGTGAGTAAAAGCAGCCTCAAGAAGGGGGCTGGCAGAACGGCCGTTTTGCCGCAGGGGGCGACGCGGAGGAAATAACGGATGACCGCGCGGCAGGTGAACATAGCGTTAGCTGGCTGAGGCTGACCAACACAGGCGAATTATTTGACAAATGTATAGCGCATACGATATACTTCTATCATGAAACGAGTACAGTTTAATTCACGAATTCCACAATCTCATTTAGACCGCTTGAATGAAATGCGCGGCGATTTAACGCAGAGCGAATTCCTCATGAGATTGATTGATGAGGAGTGGATAAGGAGAACAGAGGAAATGTCAGCGGCAGCTTTTAATTTTCGTACAGGTGAGCATATTTATGAGTATCTCCCCCACCCGCACGGTGGCAAATTTGCTGCCTGGGAAGCTCAGGACGGGCCAGGCCCATCCTGGCTAGAGGGAGAAAGAGATGGGGAGAAATACACACCCCAAAAATGGGAACGGGAAGCTTGGCTGGTTGCCCGTAATCGTCTTTCGCAGTGGCCTGTCGTCCGCGACGATGCTGAGCAGGCGTGGGAGTGGGACGGGAAAACGTGGGTGGCAAGTGAGCTACCTACATCCGCTGATTTCATGGCGGCATTTGCAGACAGCGGCTACAAATCCTTCCAGGGGTGTGCCGACCTATTGGTCGGAAAGAGCATCAGCAAATACGCTATGGCGCGACTAGATAAGTCAATCCGGCGGCTCTTGGAGGGGCTGCCAGCTAACTAGCGTTTGCAGTTGACCGCGAGATCGGCTTCGTTTGAACGTCATACGCGGGGCCGATGCACTGGCTCACCCTCGCGGCAACTGAAACTAACCGTTCTACGGCTCCACCGGGGCCAGCGGAGGAATGATGAAAAACACAAACCGATATGAACAATGCCCAAAATGCAGAAAACAAGCAGTTCATATGGCGACATCAAACGCAATCGTTTTTCATGGCGATTATCAGGATTTGAATGGCGATGAAACTGAATACAGCGAGGCACTGCTATCAACATACGTCATGTACGAAGGCGAAACCGTAATCAATCATGATATTTGCATTGGTGTTCACGCTTGTTTTGAATGCGGTGAATTGATAGACGTGTGGGTTGAATCGCCACGAGAGCAATTAGCTGACGCGGTTTACGATCTGCCTAATGTCGCTCAACGGCTGTTGATTACGCTCTATAAATTGAAGCGACATCTCCGCTTGTGGAAATATCGAATTCGTTCCACAAACGGCCGTAGAACTAGCGTGTAGAGCCGACTTGGGACGGATGCGGCATTTGAAGATCGCAGGCAAAGTCCCAAGCGGCTCACACTAACCGTTAGCTAACTCGAGGGTGAAAAACCAGGACTGTTTGCACGGGAACCCGCTCGTTTTCATGCGCGTTCCCGCGCATGCTCAGAGGTTGCACATACTTAGATACCGATAAGTAAGAGTTATTGGTATCTAATTTCACCGCTTTACAAATAGGGCTAATTTAGTGTAAAATATCGCTAGTTAGTCCTCCTTTACCGGCCGCTACGCGGCAACGCCGCCCGCACCAGGCGCGGGCGGCATCATTTTAATACTGCTACTGAGGAAATCAGCGGCGCAAAGCGTGATACATCACGTTTTGCGCCGTTTTTTGCGTTAAGGCGACAATATGACACAAATTGATTACACATTACGCGCGAAATTGAAGCCCATCGTTCGCACAACGGCCGACGGCGAGCCGGTTGCTAACAGCCGTTTCGAGTTTGAGACGGAAAGCAGCAATAACAACCTGGACTACTATTTCACCCGCATGTCCAGGCGGACGCTTGAGAACTTTGTCGCCGACGCCAAAGCGGGCGTCCAGTTTCTGGACAGCCATAACAACCGTAACTTAGGTTACGGCCGTACCTTTGACGGCCGCTTTGAAATCGTAGAGGGACAAGCCCCCTCCTACGACCTGCGAGGCCGTGAGGGCGAACTGGCATTCGCCCCAGAGAAAGAATACATGCGGGCCGTCTTGTCTACGTTCACCATCCCCGGCATTCAATTTGGCGGCGGATTGACCTACGCCAGCACGGATGACTTTATTCGGGCGGCCCTGGCGGGCATCGCCCAGGACATCAGCGTGGGCCTTTACGGCGGCGCATGGATTTGCGACATCTGCGGCAACAATTACCGCAGTTATCGAGACTGCAACCATTACGCCGGTTTTTCTTATGGCGTTGAAGATCAAGGCGACCGCCAGGTTATCGCCACTGTCCAAATTGACGGCGCTCGCCTGGCCGAGCATTCGGCCGTCTACGACGGCGCGACGCCGCGCGCCATGATAGTGAAGGCGGAAGAAGCGGCGCGCGCCGGCGCGATTGAACCCGTACAGAAGCAGCTACTGGAAGCAAGGTACAAAATCGAGCTTCCAGACGGCCGTAAAATCTTTTCAGTTAGTAAACCGGGCCGGAATTCTGATAAATCCGGCCTTAGCGCGGCTCCTGACGCCGCGAATGGAGGTAATTCTATGGATTTTGAACAGGAAATCCGCAGTTTATTGGAAATGGACGAAGAAGCGACGGCCGAGGACGTTATAGCGGCCGTTCGGGTGGCTTTGTCTGAAACGGCCAAAACTCGCCAGTTGGCAGAAGACGGCCGCGCGTACCGCGCAGACCTGATCGAGGATGCGTTAGCCGAAGGCGTGCGCGCTCTCGGTGAAACATTCCAGCTTGAAGCCTATCGCGGCATATTGGAGCAATCCGGCATCGAGGTTATTAAGCGAATGCGCGATGACTGGAAGGTGGTCGGAGACGTCCGCTTCGCGGGCGGACGGAAGACGGCCGACGAAACGAATGGCGAGCGAATGACGGAAACGGCCGTTATTCCCGACGCCGCTTATCAATAGGAGGTGATCCATGAGTGATCCAAGATTGAGTATCAGATTTGAAGAAATCAAGCCGACTTTTGAGACGTTTGCCATTGATGACAACACTATCACGTATGATGCGACAAAGAAAAATGGCAGCGATCAGGTTGGGCTGGCCGTCACGATGACGGCCGACACCGTACCGACTGTACAGCTTGCAGGCGACGGCGAGGCCGTTGTTGGTAAGCTGATCGGCGTTGAGAAAGACGGTTATTGTACCGTTCAGACCCAGGGCAACATGACGCTCCCGGCAGGGACATCGGCCACGTTGACGCGCGGCAAGAAGATTGTTGGCGACTTACTGGTCGCGGCCGAGGGTTATATCCGTGAAGTTGACACGGCGACGGCGGCCGAATTGGGCGTTGCGCGCGGCTTTATTATTGACCCATCCACCACAACGGCCGTTGTGGTGAAGTTGTAGGAGGTTCTTATGACCACAGTAAAATCGGACAGCAAGGCCACATGGGAAGCGTTTAGTAAAAATCCGCTAGCTTTTTACACCCGCGTAGCTGATGAGATGAAAGGGCGCGGGCTGAAGGACGCCCCCACCCTGTCCCGCGCGTTAGAACACGCCAGCCCTACCGAGAAGGGCCAGATGAGCGCCTTTTCGCGCATGATGAAGGCGGCCGGGATTCGCACTAAAAGTGACCCGGTCATGGGCTATTGGGCCAGCGAAGGCGACGCCTTCTTGAAGACGCCGGCCACACGCGCCCTATTCACCGAGTTTTTTGCCCGCGAGTGGCGGCGGGTGGCATTTGCCGGCCCGGCCGAGCGTGCCGTCTTGCTGTCCAGCGACGGCACGCCTGGAAGTTGGGAACGGCCGTACCAGGAAGGTACAGCCAAGTGGGAGCAGCAAATCGCCCCGGCCATCGCCTTAACCGAACTTGTTGGCATGACCAACCCCATTTCCGGCGACCTGTACCGTTCCCTTTTCCTTGAGTATGAAGCGGATCAGTTACGTCAATTCCGAGTGGGCGAAAGCGCCGAAATCCCCATCGCCACTATCTCCGCCCGCGAACACACCATCCACCTGCACAAATACGGCCGAGGCTTACGCGCATCTTATGAAGATTTACGCCGGATGCGCGTTGACAAGCTGGCCTTCTTCATTCGCATGATGGCGGTTCAGTCGGAAATGGACAAGGTGGCCGCAGGCCTGAACACCATCGTCAACGGAGACGGCAATACAGACACGCCCGCGACGGTTCACAATTTGACCACGCTCGATACGGCCGCAACGGCCGGGACGCTCACCCTCAAGGGTTGGCTGGCCTTCAAGTTAAAGTTTGTCGGGCCTTACGTGCTAACCACTGGCTTAATGCAAGAAGCCGTCGCGCTGCAACTGGCCTTGCTGAACGTCGGCAGCGCCAACGTTCCGTTGGCTGGCGCCAACCTGGGCGGCATGGTTCAGTCGCTGACCCCCATCAACACGACCAGCGACGGCGTCCGCTACGGCTGGACGAGCGACGCGCCCGCGTTGAAAATTGTTGGATTTGATAAGCGGTTCGCTTTGGAGCAGTTGGTTGAGATTGGTTCGACTATCTCCGAAATGGAGAAATTCATCACCAATCAAACGCAGGTTGTGGTCATGTCCGAGGTGCAGGGATTCGGCACGATTGACCCGACGGCCGCGCAAATTCTGGATGTGAACGCATGACAAAAATAATGCTCAAAGTAAAGTCGTCTGATGGTAAAGCGTTTTGGGAGCGCCATCCCGCCCATCCCGGCGGCGAGTTGTTCGTCGCCGGGGACCAGGTAAAGCCAGCCGCGCGCACGCGCGCGGTTAGCACGGCCCTGAAAAGCGGCCGCTTGGTTGAAGTCAAACCAACTAGGCGCAAGAAGAAGGTGGAAGACGCGGAAGACGCGACTGAAAAGGCATGAGCTTAATTGACGCAACTCACTACCCGGCCGTGCGCGCGGCAATGGACTTAGCGCTGGACGATAAGATGGTCTCTGACGATCTTATCGCCAGCAGCATCTATCAAGGCGCGGCCGAGGCTGAGGTGTTGAGGCTCGATCCACTGGCATCCAGCCGAACGGGCGGCGACCAAACGCACATCCAGAACGCGGTCATCCTGTTTACGGCCGCACTAATGACGCCTGCACTGGCCCCGCTGCAAGCAGCGAACATGAACCAAGCCGAATACGGCAAGCGGGAGCATAACGTAGAGGTAGACATCGCCCGCTTACGCGCCAGGGCGCAGGCAGAAATCAACTCCGTTTTGAACCCAGGCGATGATACGGCCGGAATGCCGACATTTTTTACAGTGGGTACAGGAGAGCGCGGCCGATGAGTTTATACTTTGATTACTCCGGTCTTGTTCAGCCGCTGGTAGACTTGCGTCTACGAACGCAGGAAATGGCCGTAGCGGCCGCTTACAACAGCGATGTCATCACGGAAGAAGGAACGGAAACGATCCTTCTTATCTCTGATGCAGCCAGCGAAAACGCGCCCAGGCTAACTGGAACGCTGGCCGCCGCCCATCACGCGAAATGGGAGAGCGGTCGAGGCGATGCGTTTGTAGACCCAACGGCCGTTAACCCCGTTTTTGGCGGTAAGCCGGCCGAGTATGGCGTTTTGGTTCACGGCCGCAAGCCCTGGCTGCAAGAAACGGTTGACAAAGATGCGCCGGAAATAATGGATGATTTTATCCACCGGTTGATGAGCCGCTGGGATGAGGTTTGGGAATGACCATTTCGATTGATGATGTGAAAACGGCCGTTATCAACATTATAACGACGCCCGTCATGGCGCTGGAAGCGTCAGATGGTGTAACGGTTAACGCAATTTATGACCACGCCGTCATCCCCACCAGGCTAAAAGACAATATTTCAGTCGCTTTCATCGGCCAGCAGCCGGATCGGGGGGCGACCGGCGGCAAGCGCCGGTTCCACAATTTTGTTTTCACAGTCGGCCGTATCTACAGTACGACCGAGGAATCAATGAGCGGAGCCGAAGCGGCCCTCAATTTGATTGAGGACACTATCATCAATGCGTTGGATGGATCAAGCAACAGTCAATGGTTAAAAGCTGCGTTTGCAAAATCAACCAGACCAAATTCCCCCAGGGGAATTTCTAATATCCGATACGCCGAAATCTTTTTCCGCTTTCGGCTGCGTTAGGAGTTTATTATGGCAACGAAAAAGCGGCCGCAAGACGGCCTGCATGAAGTTTTGAAGAACATCCGCTATCACGGGGAAGGCGAACATCACCGAAAGCTGATACGGCCGGAAGACGGCGTAAAAGTAACTTTCTCTCACCTAAATGATGTGGACTATGCCGTCGTCATTCGGCGCGGCCTGGCAAAGCCAGTTGGAGATAAATAACTATGGCTGCTACTGCAAATTCATACATTCCCGATAAGGGAGAAATCACCCTGACCGTTGACACGGCCGAAGCGGCCGCTACCGGCATCACGGCCGGAACTTATACGTTTGACATTGTGGTCCGAAAATTCAACCCGACCAGCGAACCGGAGCGCAAAAGCAAGGACACTTATGTCACCGGCGGAACCATTCGCACCGTAGGCGATTCAAAAGGTAGTTGGGTTTACGATCTGGTTGTAGTGGACGACAAAATGCTCGGCGCAACTGGCGAGCTGGCCGGCGGCCACACGGTTGTAGAAATCCTGCAAGCGTACCACGACGCCCAGGTTAGCGTAAGCCAAATCACAGTTACGCCGGCCGGCGGCTCTACCGGCATGATCGAGCAGACAATCGTAGACGCTGAGGTAGAGAAAGTAAGCGGCATCATGGTTGACGCCGACGCGGAAGACCCAGCCGAGCGCACGATCCGGCTTTCTTTTACACCGGGTAACATTACAGAGGCGGCGCACGCTTAACAATTCAGCGCATTTTGACGGACGCCCCCAGGCGGACGGAGGAACCGCCCACCATCGGGATACCCTTACAAAATGCGTCGTCAAGCCCCCGGCCGGGCGGAGGAACCGCTCGGCCGCCCCGGCCCCAATCCCCAGCAGCTAAAAGCCGCTTTGCCGATGGGCCGCCTGCGGCGGTTGACGAAGAAGCACACGCGCGCTGCGCGCGCGAGAAGAAAAATACATGAGCGAAAACTTGGATCGATATACTGTGCCTGAAGATTTACGGCCGTTAACCGGACATATTGACGTTTACCGCGTCATCCCGGCGGCCGTTTTCAATAAGTATTGGAAAATTCACAACCAGCACCGGCAAATTCTCGCCAGTGATGAAG
This sequence comes from Anaerolineae bacterium, assembly GCA_024762695.1. Lineage (GTDB taxonomy): Bacteria > Chloroflexota > Anaerolineae > Promineifilales > Promineifilaceae > JACKCC01. Next base: position 10,674 of record JANTGY010000011.1, on the reverse strand, counting down.
ACCACCCGCTGAAAAACATGCACAGCGTTCAGCAAGTTTACATGACACGCCGGCCGCTTGTTGCCAGCAGCAGGCTAACGATTGACGGAGAAAAGGTGGCGCTGCCCGGAGACCCGGCCAAGTTGGCGGATATGGCTATTGCGCCGTTCGTAGTGCAGGCGACACAAGCGGCCGTTATAAGGGCGACATCCCTCCCAAACTTGCCGCCGCCGTCGAAGCCCGGCGGCGGTTCGAGTTTGAACAACGAAGAAACGCAGGCGAAGTAACGCCTCCGCCGCTGCCCTGGGCCTGGTACATGGCGGCCTGGTGTGCCGACATTACCAAGACAAGATGGGCGGGCAGCCCCCAATTTCGCCTCCCCTACCCCGGCGGCGATTGGTACGAAGAACGACAGAAGAATCAATTCTTGCTAACCGCCATGCGCCATGTGGTCGAGGCCGACAAGATTTTTACGCGCGTCTACAAAAAAAGCGTTGAAAAATGGACAGATGAGGCAACGGCATTTTATAGAGAAATGCTCCGAGGTCTACAATGAGCGTTAATTACAATCTTGACATACTCATAAATGTAGAAAAGACGGGGCGCGGCCTGGAGGAACTGAATGCCGCCACAGAGAAAGGGGCAACCCTTTCGCGCACATTAGCAACCGCGACCGGGAACCTGCTTTCGGCAGCGTTTACGAAAGCGGCGCGCGCCGCTATTGATTTTGCGGAAGAATCCAACCAGGCATTCGAGGAATTTGACGCCGGGGCGCGTCAAATCTTCTCCCTCATTCCCGGCCAATCCGAGGCAATGAAAAACGAGTTGAAAGCTGATGCGCTGGAATTGGGCGCAGAAATCGGCCGTTTGCCCGAAGAAACCCTACCAACGCTTTACCAGGCCCTTTCCCTCGGCATTCCCCAAGACAACATTTTCGCATCCATCGAAATAGCCAGCGAAGCCGCCCGCGCAGGCAATGCCGAGCTTGAAACCACGCTTATTACCGGGCAATCTATCATAAATGCCTACGGAGAAGACGTTTACGATTTGTCAGAAGTTTACGATATTCTGTTCGCCGTCGTAAAGAACGGCGCGGTCACATTCGATGAAATAAACTCAGGCATGAGCGCCATCACATCCGTCGCAGGCGAGGCACACGTTTCCCTTGAAGACATTGGCGCGGCCATCATCACCATGACCAAGCAAGGCGACAGTTTTAGCGAGGTTAGCGAGATATTGTCTAATGTCCTGGCCCAACTTGCCATTGACGGCAGCGCAGCCGGCAGCGCATTCAAAGAAATGGCAGGTATAGGCTTTGTTGAGTATATAGATCAAGGACATACGTTTGTTGACGCCTTAACCCTGATGGACGACGCAGCCAAAGACGCAGGTGTCAGCTTATTGAATTTAGTGGGCGGTGATTCTCCTTTTTTCCGCGACATACAGGCGGCGCGAGGTATCGTTGAGCTAACCGGCCGTCATTTAGGAGAAATGACAGAAGCCTCTAATTTAACCGCCGACTCGCTCGGAAACACGGCAGAGGCAGCGGCTGAAGTAGCCGACAGCATGGAAATTGTTATAGCTAAATCAGATGCGGCTACAGAGGCGCTTAAGGTGCAGGCAGGGGAAGCTATTTCAGGTCTAAGGCTCAGATGGCTAGAAGCGAAAACGGCAGCGGCAGAGTATTGGGCAACCGTACTCAAAAATGCGACCACACAGCGGACAACCAGCGAAGTTATTGACGATTTAGGGAATAGTCTAAAAGAGCAGGGCGCTTCCTGGTGGGAAGTACGTCAACACACCCATGAATTGGCCCGCGCGACAGAGTACATGAGCAAGTCCCACACCGACGCAGCAACGGCAGAAGCTATCTTGATGGAGGCCGATAGGTTGCTTAGGCAAGGGTTCGAAGGTACAACGGCCGCCCTAGAAGCAAAAGCGGCGGCGGCAGTCGCCGATGCGGCGGCATTAGAAGAAGAAACCGCCGCTCTGGAAGCGGCCAAAGCAGCGGAAGAAGCCGCCGCCCCAGCTCATGATTTATTCGCCAACCGAGCCAAAGGAACAACAACGGCCGTTGCCGGCCTTAACAAAGAACTATTAAACGTAACGAAGGTACTGGACGGCGACACGCTGAAATTCGAGACGGTTGACGGCGAAATCCAGACGCTACGCTTTAGAAACATCAATACAGCCGAAATAGATCACGGTGAGGGCGCTATGCCGTTCGGTGATGAGGCGCTCCAATTCACCCAGGAATGGGTAAACGATCACCCCATCGAGATTGACGCCGGACTGAGCAGGGAATCATACGGCCGTATCATCGCCAGCGTTCCCGATCTCGAAGAAGCCCTTGTCCGGGAAGGGCTGGCAATCCCCCTGCCCGCCACCTTGTCAGAAGACCCGGAAGCGGCAGCCCGCTTCCAAGAAATGGTGATGGAAGCGGCGGCTGCCGGGCGCGGCATGTTTGAAGACCAGGAACTCGCTGCGCGAGTTTTAGGCGGTGAACTGGTAGATTTAGGCGTGTATTACGAAGAAATCGCCGCCAGACAGTCGAAACTAAAGAGCGCCTACCAATCTACCATCGGCCCCATAGATGAGTTACTGGCGGCCCAGCAGGAGCTTGCAGAGGCGCAAGGAGCGGGGGCAGAGGAAGCGGCCGACCGGGTAACGGCCGCCCAAGATGCGATCCAACAATCCTATGCCGATACCGCCATTGCGGCCTTCGAGGCGGCAAACGCCGGGAACGCTGGCGCGTTCGAGGCGTTCCTGGCATTGCAAGTGGAAATGGGCAACATCACGCAGGAAGCAGCCGACGCCCGCATCGAAATGGCTAACATGACGATGCAGGCGGAAGCGTTAGGCAGCAGCGCTGAATTTGCCAAGCTGTCAACAGATCAGCAAGCAAATGCTATTAACTTGCTGGCCCAAGGGCTGGTGACAACGGCCGACGAGGCGATCCGGCTGGCTGGATCGTATTCTGGCTCATTAACGCCAGAACTGATCGCAGCCGCCGATGGCGCGGAGACGCTGTACGACCCGCTGCACAAAATCGGCACAGAACCGTTTGACGCGCAGATAACGGCCGAAACAGACCAGGCGATGAGCGCCATCAATGCTCTTGACGGCGCTATTAACGGCTTGCATGACAAAACTGTCACTGTCACCGTCAAGCAAGTAGGAGGCGTCTCATTCGAGGACTTCCTCGGAGACGATTACAAAGCGCCGGGCCGCGCCAGCGGCGGCCCTGTCAGCGGCGATACATTGTATCAAGTGGGCGAAGGGAATTTACCAGAATTCTTGACCACATCCACGGGTACATTTATGATCCCAGGCGATGACGGCCGTGTATTCAGCAATCAGGAAAGCCGGCAGGCGCTGGGCGGCGAGACGGTAAATATCTACATTGACAGCCGCGGAGCGCGGCCGTCGGAGGTTGAAACGGCCGTTCGTCGCGCGTTACAACAAGAAGGGCGACGGGCCGGCGCGATAAGGCAAGGGGCGAGGTAATGACATTAGTACACCAGTGGGACACAGGGGCAAACATCCTTGACTTCTCCGAAAGCGATCCAACCCAGCCGGGCTATCACATAGTAGATCAGTCATGGATCCCCGGCATCCCCGTAAAGCGCGTGGGACTTACGGGGAACCGATCTTCGTTTGAGGACGTGATCGAATCATACGATATTATGATCGTCGGCGTGGACGCCGACGACGTTTTCACGAAACTTGAGGAGTTAATGGCCGCACTTGACCAGGCGCAGCGGTGGAAAGATGCGCGCGGCAGCGGCGTAGACCCGGTTATTTTCAAGTACCGGCCGGCCGGATCGACAATGACCGATCCGCTAGAATCGGCCATCATGGGGCCGCCTAACGGCAGTCCCGGCCTGAACGTGCCGGCCAGGCTGGAACTGGTGGACGGGAATAGTCACCTGGGGCCTATTGGCGTTTCGTTTGTGCATAGGGTTGGGTTGGGGCCGGAAGAAACGGCCGTTTCTTCGGCAGCGAATAACCCGGCCGTGTTGACGGCGACATTTACGGATGATGCGTTAGTACCCAGCCCCACGCAACTAAAAATGACAAATTTCACCGGCCAACGACAAGGCGGCTCATTTTTGCTTTTATCAGACGACGGCAGCAAGATCGACGCCTTTACCATGCAGGGAGCGACGGCTACTAACTTCACGGCCGTTAATGACGCGGCAAGGCTACCGCTGCACGGCACAAATGTTTTGCGATTCACGCCGCCAGATACAAGTTGGCACGAAACGGCCGCTACAGACATCAAATCACGGCTACTAACGGACACCAAAGATATTCTGATTTTCGTTAATGCGCGGCGCAATTCAGCCACGATGGAGGCACAGTTAAAAGCCAAGTTAGAAATCTCAAATCCGGGCTACGCTATGCTTTCGCCCATCGAAACGGATCCAACCCCGATAGTCGAAACTAAGCCCCAATGGCTATTTCTAGGAGAGATAGAAGCACCAGTCGAGTACACAGATGTTACGGCAATAAATTTGAAGCTCGCGGTTAAGACGAGCGGCACAACATCAACGGTTGACATTGACGCCGTCGCCATCATTGACGCCCGTAGCGGGCGCGTCTTGTTCTTCCCTTCGTCTAACACAGATGGATTATGGATAACACTCAATATAGATCACAGGGAGCTTACTCGCCCCAATCCATCTACCTATCTGGACTCAAGCGGCCCATTCATGAATGTGCCAACGCAAGGGGATCAATACATCGAAATGTTGGGCGATGAAGTCGCCGCGATGTGGCTGGCAACTAACTACGCCTCAACGACAGGGTTAGATTATTGGGCAGGCGTTTCCAGCGCAGGCATTAAGTTAAGTAATACATTAACGGCCGTGCGCCGCAAGGCGTACCTAACGCCAAAATAACTATGACAACTCTAGCAACGTACCAGATTGCGGCCAGCGCCAACGACGCCTTTGAAGGGCCAGCGGGAGCGGTTGTAATAAACTCAGGAACCATACAGCTACGAGACGCCGGATCGTGGGGTGGGCTGCGTTTTCAAAACGTCCTTGTTCCACAAGGAGCGGTTATTACGGCCGCTACGCTGAAGGTCTACCTGGGGGGCAGTAATCGAGGCGTTGATACTGATGTCTACGGGCAGGCCATTGACACCGCGCCCGCTTTTACAACCAGCACACGAGATATTAGCAACCGGGCACGAACAACGGCAGTTGTCACGGCCGCGCAACTACTCCCGTCAGGATGGTATTCTTTCCCTGACATATCAACCGTTATCCAAGAAATTATAAGCCGGGCAGGATGGGCCAGCGGGAACGCGCTGGCCCTAATTCTGGATCACAAAAGCTCTGTCAATCTGGTTGACTTCGCCGCCTACGATGGATCGCCGTCTAGCGCGGCGACGCTTTCCATTGAATACCGCATCCCATTCCAGGTTTCAAAAGGCGGCCTGCGCGGCCGCGTGCATCTTTACATAGAAGATGCACCAGATTGGACAGATATAGTTAGCGGACTAGCCCCGGAATGCGATGAACACGGATTCGGCTTTATGCCAATCATGATCCCCCTGCCCCATGACCAGGTGATGCACTATTACGCGCGCCTACAATTCAAGGAAGTTGAACTAACGGCCAATGGGTTTACCGTTTTTCACGGCCGGATTGAAGACCGGGCCATCGTCAGTAGTGGACTGTCACTGACCGCCTACGGTTATTGGCAGGCGTTCAACGATGGGTTGTACAACGGATTTTGGAGCCGGACAAACGTCAATGATTTTGTGCCGGTAAAGGCATCGGATATTTCTACCAGAGCGCCGGAAAAATTCGAGATGGACAAGAACGGCCGTCTCTACATTGCGCCGCGCAACGGGGAAGCGTTTGGAACAACGGTCACACCCGCCTACAGCGTAGGCGGGTTGACAATCGAAAAACCTTACAAAAGCTTACAAGATTATGCCTGGGCCAGCTTTTCATACACGCTGGTTGCGCCGACGACCTGGCGGGCCGAATTGTATACAAACGACCGCCTATTCACCTCCCCCGTCGCCGCCTGGACATTGGCAGGCAACGGGGCCACACAAACAGGCACATGGTCAGGCGCATTAACGGCGAATTCACGGATTGAGTTTGTGTTATGGTGCAACACCTTAACTTACACCGTCTCAGGAACGGGCAGCATCTACCTGGAGATTACAGACCTGCGTATAAACGGCCGTGCAGCGTCCACCGTCTACGCAGATCACATTGTCGAGGGTCTAATTTTCTTTATTGTCAGCGAAAACCCAAGCCAGCTAAACGCAAGCGCCGCTTTCGTTCAATCCCCCGGCCTGGACTTGCCGGACGCGGCTTGGGAGGATACCCCACCAGCGCGAGTATTGGAAGATTTGCTATTAAAAGGGGACAATCAGACACCGCCGCGCCGCTGGGAAGCGGCCGTATGGGAGAACAAAACGCTCTATTTCCAACCGCGTGATGATGATCCGCCGGAGTGGTACGTAGATGCACATGAGATAACAGTACGGCCGTCAGGCAGCACTCTCTTTAATGCAGTTTACACGCTCTTTAGAAGTGTGGACGGCCGTACCGTAAGAACGGTCACAGAGACGGACGCCAACAGTGTCGAATTAAACGGAGTAACGCGAACAACCGTTGTTCGGTCGCAGGCGACGACGACGGGGCAGGCGCACGCGGAGCGTGACGCCAAACTAGAGGATAGCAAGACGGCCGTGCCGAAAGCGGCATTGCGCGTTAAACGTCTCTACACCAAAAACGGCGCAGAGGTTGACCTCTGGCGGCTGCGGCCGGGGCATCGGCTGACAATTCGGAATTTACCGCCGACGAGCAACGGCGAGCTAGACCGGATGACTTCGTTTATTGTGGCACGAACGCGCCTATTAGTGGACACGGCCGAATTAGAGCCGATACCAGAATCACCGCCGGACGAGCTGGCGTTCTTGCTGGCCCAGGAGTGATATGTTGACAATTTTGTTCGTACTTATTGCGATTGCAATTATTCTTGCCTTTTACATTGGCGTGCGCAATTTGCTGAAATGGTTCGAGGAACCGCCTGATTTAGGCTGATTTAGGATAAATGTCTTACAAAGATGGGCTGACTAACAGCGGCAGCGGAACGGCGGCCTCATGCAACATGCCGACCAATTCGGCCGGCGACGTGGCGCTTTTCCTCGTTTGGACGACTGGCGCGGGGCAGACAATCACGCCCCCCGCAGGCTGGGCAGAGGTCACGGATTCGCCGCTTTCGTTCGGGGCGGACTTCTGGCTGCCAAAGGTGGCATTGTTTCAACGCACACTGGGAGCGTCGGAACCATCCAGCTACACAGCGACGTTAAGCGTCAGCCGCGGCTGGGAAACCGCTATCGTGGTTTATGAAGGGCATTCCATTCCATTCGATGACATTGCCGGAGAGCTTGACGGCGCAGCCACAAACCACGACACAACGGCCGTAAGTAATTCAGATGCGACGTACTGGCATGTGGCGGTTGTGGGATTAAACAACTACGACATTTCGGCTTTTCCGACGGGTTACGTAGAGCGGCTAGGAACTACTAAAATTTCTATTTTTGACAGTAACGGCCCAGTTGCTGTTGGCACGGTTCAGGAAATTTACACAACGGCCGGATGGACAAACACGGCGCAATGGGCGATTATCCTGCCCATCGCTTCCGGCCCCAGCCCGGCAACTGTCAGTGCAAAGGCGGCCGCCGTAGGCATAACGGCCGTGAAAGCGGCCGTCACACCGGGCGCAGCGACAATTGCCGCCAAAACCGGCGCATTGTCCACCGACGCCCCCCAGGCAGCCATGACCGCCGGAGCGGTCAGCATTACGGCCGCCGCCGGAGCGGCGGCCGTCCAGGGGCAACAAGCGGCCGTTGCCCCTGGCCCGGTCAGCCTTGCCGGGCTGACCGGAGCGGTAGCGGTAGCTGCTCCACAAGCGGCCGTGACCGTGACGGCCGAGATTGTCATCAATGCCCATGCGGGCGCTTTGACAATCTCCGGCCAGCATACGGCCGTCAGTCCCGGAGCAGTCTCTATTTCGTCGGCCACCGGCGCGGCGGTTGTAAGCGGCCAGAAAACGGCCGTTTCGTTAGTATCGCCGGTGGCAATTGAAGCGGTCTCCGCTTCAATCGGCCTGTCACCACTTGCCGCCACCGTAGAGAGCGATGTCGCCATCACCGCAGCGCCAGGAGCGCTGGGCATGGCCGGCCTTACGGCAGTCGTGGTTCCAGGCAGCATCGCCATAAATGGCGCTGTTGCAGCGGCCGCAATCAGCGGCCAGGCAGCCGTTATCACGGCTGATTTGACGCTTGTTGTGGGAGATGCGTTTTTGAGCGATGAGGATTGGTATACGGCCGTTGCGGAGGATGAAAATTGGTACACGGCCGCTGCGGAGGATTCTGTATGAGTAATGTGCGCGATTTAGGAGGTAAGCCACGTCTAAGCGTTACCTTCAAGGTTAATGACATAGAGACGGCGCCAACTGCGGCGCTGCTCATTGTAAGATACCCCGACGGCAACCAGGAAAGCTATTTCTCGCCGGGATTTAGTAATCAAGGGAGTTGGGACGCGGCGACAAACTCCCCTACCTTGGTAAACGGAACGGGAACGGCCGGCCACTATTACACAGTAACGGTGGCCGGGACGATTGATTTTGGCGACGGGGATCAAGCGTTCGCCGTTGGCGACCGCGTTTTCTATGACGGCGATTCGTGGCTGCTAGCGCCGTCGCCGCAAGCGGCGGCCCTGACGCCCGGAGGAACCGGCGTTTTTTACTATGATTTACCGTTGCACCAGGTGGGCGCGTACATATACCGATTCGAAGGGATTGGCACGGTTCATGCAGCGGACGAAGTGTATTTTACTGTTAAACGTTCAGCAATAAGGTAGGTAAACTATGTCAGAAGGTGATATTACTGTTTATGGGAATTTGTTAGCTCATTTGTGGAACGGCCGTATTGATTGGCTCAATGACACGATCAAGGTGGCGCTGCTGGCTGGTCACACGCCGGCCCCCGATGTAGACGATTATTTTGATGATGTTTCGGCCGATGAGGAGAGCGGAACGGGAACGGGCTACACGGCCGGCGGCGAAACGCTAACCGGAAAGAGTGTAACCTACACGCCCGCCAATTCATTCGGGACCACCTGGGCGGCCTCGACTGCCTACAAAGTAGGCGATATTGTCCGGCCCACAACGGGGAACGGATATGTTTACCGCTGTTTTGTGGCGGGAACGACCGGCGCATCGGAACCGACTTGGTCAACAACGAAGGGAGATAATGTAGCGGACGGTACGGCCGAGTGGGAAGTGTGGGGAACGGGCATCCTACGAGTTGACTGCGCCGATCCGTCCTGGGCAGGACTTGACGTGGGAACCCCGTCGCACGCCGTCTTCTACAAAGACACAGGCGCAGCGGCCACATCGCCGCTCATCTGTGTGATGGAAATCAGCACGGCTTCAAACGGCGGCAATTACACAATTGCAATTGATGCGCTGGGGCTGTTAACACTGGCAGTAAACTAGCGCATTTTCAAAAAAAGGAGACAAGATGAACAACCAATTAAAACAACTGAAGGAACACCAGGCGGAGTTGATTACGGCCGTCATAGGCGCGATTGTGATGATCCTGGTAACGGCCGTGCCCGGACTAAAGCCATACCAAGAAGCATTAACCAGCATTCTGCTAATCCTGGCGAGCCTCATCCTGGGAATTAGCATCAAGAAAGGTCTTAGCGCCAAGTAGGAAGCTAGCTGATTGCAGCCCGCTCAATGAACGACAATCTACCGCGAATAAAAGCGCTTATTGCTAAGCGGGCAGTAGAGTTAGCGCACTACAAAGGCATGGAGTTTTTGGCGACGGGCCTCATAGAGACCCGTCGCCAAATTGACGCAATTCAGCGCATTCCCCCGCCAGGCCCGGAATCCGTCGCACTAGAAAGGGCACGCGAGGAATATATGAATATGGCCCGCATTATCGAGAATCAAGAAATACCAGCCTTGATAGATTTACTTGAGAAAACAATCAATGAGCGATGCAGATAGCCAAAGGTTAAAACGAATTGAAAAGCTGCTAGAGGAACAATCGACAGCAACAAACAGGATTTTAGAACAGATGCTTACCGGGCATCACAAACGGATCGCCGCGCTCGAAAAAAAACGGGCGGGCTGGCCGGCATCCTCCAGACGGTGATAGCCCGGCTAAAACGTGTGGAGGCAGAAGCGCAACCGCCAGCGCTGGATAAATCAAGCGCGCTGGTTGCGCTTCAATTTCTGATTGCACGGCATTTTAATGTCGAGGAAATAAAGCACCTTTCCTTTGGGTTAGAAATTGATCCAAGCGTCTTAGATGGTGTAGGCTGCAACGGGAAAGCAAGAGAGCTTGTTCTCTACTGCGACCGACACGGCCGGCTTGAAGACCTGTTAGCGGCAGTCGTGCAAGAACGGCCGTTGGCCCCGTGGGAATATGCCGCGAATATCAAGAGCTAACGTCAAGCATGAGCCGTTTGCGGGGGGATCGCTCAGGCTTTGGTGGATAACTAAATAGTTCCAAAAGAAACCGATCTCGCGGTCAGGTGAACGAAAATGTTATAAAGATTGCTTGCTTTGCAATTGGAGATTGTATGGAATTCAAACAGAAATATGCAGAAGATTTACCGTACTGGAAAACGGGCAGATCAGCGG
>JANTGY010000010.1 GCA_024762695.1 Anaerolineae bacterium | reverse complement strand
TTGGCGTGCTGGTTTTGTTGTGGTTGGAGGATTGGCGGGTGGGGGCGTCGGTAACGGCCGTTGCCTTCATCGGCCTGCAATCGCTCAGTGTACTCAATCGCCACCTCGTCCCCCGCTGGCAAAAAGTCCGCGCGTTGGAAGCTGACCTGTTCGGCTATCTGGAAGAGTGGCTGACAGGCACCGAAGAAATCCAGACCAATCGCGCCGCTCCCTACATCATGCGCCGCCTGTACGCGCTCATGCGGCGGCGCTGGCGGCTGACCCAATCGGCCATGCGCCTGAACTTGTGGGTGATTGGCTTGCCCATCATCGTACCTGCGCTGGCTTACATTGTTGCCTACCTCTGGGGCGATCATCTTTTCCGCAGCAGCGCGCTGACGATTGGCAGCGTTTACCTTATTTTTTACTACATTGACGTCATTCGCGGGCCGTTGTGGGCCATTCAACGGCAGGTGCAGGATTTGCAGCGCGCCGCCGCCAGCCTGAACCGGATCACGGCGCTGTTTGCCGAGCAGCCAACCATTCACGATGGGGATGGCGCCGTTTTGCCGGAGGGGGCGTTGGCGGTGCAGTTTGACGACGTCTCGTTTGTTTACGATGACGATCTTTCTACTGCGTCATCCGTAATGCGTAACCCGTCATCCGATGAAGAAGCGCCGGATTCAGATCACGAATTTCGAATTACGGATTACGAAGGTCAAACCGTTTTGAAAAATGTCACCTTCACGTTGGAACCGGGGCGCATTTTGGGGCTGTTGGGACGAACAGGCAGCGGCAAAACGACGATTTCGCGGCTGCTGCTGCGGTTTTATGATCCGACGGAGGGAGCAATAAGGTTGGGATTTTCCCCTCCTCAGTCCTCCCCCGATGGGGGAGGAAGCCAAGCTCCCCTCCCTTCGGGAGGGGCTGGGGGAGGGATGATTGATCTACGCGACACAACCCAATCAGAAATCCGTCGCCGGGTAGGGATGGTGACGCAGGATGTGGAACTGTTCCATGCCAGTGTGCGCGATAATTTGACTTTGTTTAACGATGATGTGGACGACGGCCGTCTCCTCGCCGCGCTCGACGAATTGGGGTTAACCGACTGGCTGGCCGCCCTGCCTGATGGGTTGGACACCCGGCTGGATGCCAGCCATAGCCTGTCGGCTGGCGAGGCGCAGTTGCTGGCGCTGGCTCGTGTCTTCCTCGCCGATCCAGGACTGGTGATTCTGGACGAAGCCTCATCCCGGCTGGATCCGGCAACGGAAGCGCTGCTGGAACGGGCTATTGACAAACTGCTGGCCGGGCGCACGGCCGTCATCATCGCCCACCGCCTGCATACCGTGCAAAGAGCTGACGAGATTATGGTATTGGGAAACGGCCGTGTCCTCGAACACGACGACCGGACAATCTTGGCTGCCGATCCACAATCAGAGTTTTATAATCTACTGCAAACCGGGCTTGAGGAGGTAATTGGGTAATTGGTAATTACGTAATTACTAATTACCCAATTACCAATTACAAGGTACAAACCTATGAAAACCTACAAATACTTCCTCCAACTCATCCGCTTCCGGCCGCGATACTACGCGCTGGATATTATTCCGTTCACGCTCCACACCTCATTGGGCGCGGCGACGGGGCTGCTGCTGCGCGCCTTCTTCAACGGGCTGACCGGCGACGAAGGGTTCAGCCTGGAACTGTGGCAGGTTTTAGGCTGGCAAATTGGCGTTCTAATCGTATCCGTCGCCTTGCTGTTCATCGCCGTCATGGGCACCATCAACCTCATCCAGCATGGAATGGCGTTGATGATTCGCAATATGATGGCCCGCATTTTGGCTTTGCCCGGCGGCGCGGCGCTGCCGGTTGACGATAAGGGCAAGCGACCAACAGGTCGCCCCATGCCCTCCGGCAAAATCATCAGCACCCTGCGCGATGATTCCGACCAAATGGCTCATTCGCCCATTGTTTTTGACGATTTGTTTGCTTTTGGGACGCAGGCGGTTATCTCTCTGGTCATCATGTTCCAAATCAACGCTGCTGTCACGCTGGGGACGTTTGTGCCGTTGGGATTGATCATCTTCGTTTCGCATCGGTTGAGCAAACGCGCCGAAGCCATTCGCAAAGCCAGCCGCGCCGCTACGGCCGAAGTGACCGGCCTCATCGCCGATATGTTTAACGCGGTGCAGGCCATCAAGGTGGCCGACGCCGAGGAGCGGGTGATTGCGCGTTTCCGCCAGATCAATGACCAGCGGCGGTCAGCGATGGTGCAGGATAAGCTGATTGTGCAAATTGTGGATACGCTCAGCGGCGGCACAGTGGATGTGGGCGTAGGGCTGATTTTGCTCTTTGCGGCGCAGTCCATCTTTGCCGGGACGTTTACGGTGGGTGATTTTGCCTTGTTTGCCTCTTACGTCTGGCCGGCGACGCAGCTCATGCGAATGGCGGGGCGGCTCATCACGCATTACCGGCAGGTAGGCGTCTCCGCAGAGCGGATGGAGCGGTTAATGCAAGGCAGTGAGCCGGGCGCGTCGGTGGCGCATCATCCCATCTACATGACGGGCGATTTGCCGGAGATTCCGTTTGTGGCGAAGACGGCCGTTCACCGCCTGGACACGTTAGAAGTGCGCGGGTTAAGTTATCGTCATGCGTCATCCGGAATGCGTAAAAAAGCCAATGCTCCTGACGGATTACGCATTACGGATGACGTTGGCATCGCCGACATCTCCTTCACCCTGCCGCGGGCTTCATTCACCGTCATCACCGGGCGGATTGGGTCGGGCAAGACGACACTGTTGAAGACACTGTTGGGGCTTTTGCCGCCGCAGTCGGGCGAGATTTTGTGGAATGGAGAACGGGTGGCTGATCCGACGACGTTTTTTGTGCCGCCGCGTGTGGCCTACGCGGGACAGGTGCCGCGTTTGTTTAGCGACAGTTTGCGGAATAATTTGCTGCTGGGCCTGCCGGAAGATAAGGTGGATGTGATGGGGGCGGTGGCAACGGCCGTTCTCGAAACCGATCTGGCCGAAATGGAGCAAGGGCTGGACACGCTGGTCGGGCCGCGCGGTGTGCGCCTGTCCGGCGGGCAAATCCAGCGTGCGGCGGCGGCGCGTATGTTCCTCCGCAATGCCGACCTGCTCATCTTCGATGACCTTTCCAGCGCGCTGGATGTGGAGACGGAGCGGGTATTGTGGAAACGATTGTTCCAGACATCCGATTTCTCCAAGAAATCGGATGTCTCACAGCCTACGTGCCTGGTTGTTTCCCACCGGCGGGCGGCGCTGCGCCGGGCGGATCATGTGATTGTGATGAAAGACGGCCGTATTACCGACGCAGGCAAGCTTGACGAGTTATTGGCCCGCTGCGAAGAAATGCAGCAATTGTGGCAAGGAGATGAAACATTATCCTGAACGCATTCAAGCTGCCGTATGATCGTTCTTGCATTAGAAGCGGGTTGGTACCATATTACCACGCCACTTGTACCATAGACTTCTACGCTCAAAAGCATAGAATATCTTTATACACATTTTGCAGAGATACGCAGTTAGGTGAAAACGGGTAAGTGTTTTGAATTAAGTCAACAATGCTTCTCTCGTTTTCCCTGAGTAAATCGCAGAGTCACAATGCTTTTTTCATCAGAATTCTTTCTGCGGTTTACCTAATCAATCATGCAATTCACAAACATTATCACCAACACACTCATCATACTCATCACCGCTTTAGGCATTGCCTTCTTTATGTGGGCGCTGACTAAACGACGCTCGACGCTGGCGGCTTTAACCCTGGCTCAGCACAGACACAACCGTTCCCATCTCCACACGCCTATGCAAATTGTTCCACGATATCACATGATACCCGCCACGCGCGACGCAATTGTAGACAGCATGAACGATGGCATGGTCATCGTAGACGAGCAAAAGCGGATCGTAGACATCAACCCGGCGGCGCGGCGCATCTTACAACGCCCAACGGTCGAAATAGTTGGCAGTCATCTGGGTCAAGTCTGGCCCGATTTGGCCCAAAGTTTCCAAACCGCAGCCACTAATCCCCAAAATAGGGTGCAAATCATTCACAGCGGGCCATACTTCTACGAAATTACTGTAACCCCTTTCTTTGACGATCTGGCAACGCAGCGCGGCCACATGCTGTCGCTGCGCGATGTGACCGAACGGAAAAAGAAAGAAGAGATGCGCGACGATATGACGCGGACAATGGTGCATGATTTGCGCGACCCCATCAGCAATTCATTGTTCGCTTTGGAGATGTTACGCACCTCTTTGGCCGGTGATGATGCATCGGAAGCGCGTCAATTGCTTGATTTAACGTTTGCCAACACAGTTAAAACGTTGCAAATGGTGGATAAGATTCTGGAAATCGGCCGTTTGGAAAGCGGCGAGATGCCCTTATCTTTAACGGCCGTCTCTCTGCCCGACCTGGTTGACAACTTGCTAAAAGCGCAAACGCCCCGCGCCGCCGCAAAACAGTTGCAACTGGTCAATGATTTGCCCACTTCCATGCCGCTTGTCTGGGCCGATGCCGGGTTGTTGGAGCGAATCCTCAAAAACCTGGTTGATAACAGCATCAAATTTACACCTAATGGCGGCGAAGTGCGGGTTACGGCCGTTCATGCACCCCACAGCGAATCTAACGAACCAACCTTGCTCATCTCCGTAACCGACACCGGCCCCGGCATCCCTGTAGAACTAATGCCACAAATTTTTACCCGCTTCGTCACTGGCTCCCATATCGAAAGCGGCAGCGGGTTAGGTTTAGCTTTCTGTAAAATGGCCCTCCTCGCACACGGTCAAAACATTTGGGCTAATAACGAACCCAATGCAGGCGCGACCTTTACCTTCTCAATGCCCACTACGTCAGCCTCTGCCTAACGTCTATATTCTCCATTCCCCAGCTTACGCCAACAGCCCCGTTCATTCGGGGCCATTTTTTGCCAAACAACCGCTACTTAGCGTAAGATAGCGGCTAACTCACTGTAATCCCATTTGAACACGCCTTTTCTGAGATTGGTTAACAACCAAACGCTTGGGTGGACAATCCCATTGGCCGCTCCGGGAAAGGAACACGCTCAATGAAACTTGATTTTGGACGCGAAGTTTGCGGCCACATGGCCGCTGCCGAAACACGCGAATGGCTCGTCGCCAACGGCATTGGCGGATTTGCCTCTGGCACAATCGCCGGAACGCTAACCCGCCGCTATCATGGCTTGCTGATGGCCGCCCTGCGCCCCCCGTTGGGACGGACATTGCTGCTGGCCAAATTGGATGAAACGGCCGTCTACCACAACCGCCATTCCCCCATCCACGCCAACCGCTGGGCCAGCGGCGATGTAGAACCCAACGGCTACATCTATCTGGATAGATTCCATCTGGAAGGCACGACGCCCGTCTGGACCTACGCCATCGCCGATGCCTTGCTGGAAAAACGTATCTGGATGCAGCCTGGAGCCAACACAACCTACATCCAATATCGGCTGGCCCGTGCCGCCGCGCCGCTAACATTGGAAGCGCGCGCCTTCGTCAACTACCGCGACTATCACAGCACAACCATCGTCAATGATTGGCAGCCCGACATCGCCCCGATTGGGCAGGGGCTGCGTTTACAACTTTTCGACGATGCCGTTCCGTTTTATTTGCTAAGCGACAAAGCCGAAATGTACCCCGAATTTGACTGGTACGAAGATTTCTTCTTGAGCGTCGAAGAATATCGCGGGCAGAATGACATCGAAGAAGACCACATTTACGCCGCCTTCATACGCGCCCAATTAGAGCCGGGCGAATCGTTCACGCTGGTCGCCAGCGCCGAGGTTCAGCCCAATTTGGATGGCGATGCCGCTTACGCCGAACGGCAGGAGTATGAACAAAACCTGTTGTCTCAGGCAGTAAACTTGGCTGACGCGCCTGATTCAGTACGCCATCTCATCCTGGCTGCCGACCAGTTCGTGGTTAAACGACCTACGGCCGTCGATGCCGACGGCCGTTCCATCATCGCCGGCTACCATTGGTTTAGCGATTGGGGCCGGGATACGATGATCGCCTTGCCTGGTCTGACCTTGACCACCGGACGCCCCGCCATCGCCGCCAGCATCCTGCGTACCTTCGCCCAATACGTAGACATGGGCATGATCCCCAACCGTTTCCCCGATGCCGGCGAAACGCCCGAATACAACACCGTGGACGCTACCCTCTGGTACTTTGAAGCCTTGCGCGCCTACCACGCCGTTACCGGCGACGACGACCTGCTGCGCGAACTGTTCCCAAAACTGAGTAACATCATCGCCTGGCACAAACGCGGAACCCGCTACAACATCCAGATGGATGAAGCCGACGGTTTGATTTTTGCCGGCGAGGCGGGCGTGCAGCTCACCTGGATGGACGCCAAAGTTGACGATTGGGTCGTTACCCATCGCATTGGCAAGCCAGTGGAGATTAACGCCCTCTGGTACAACGCACTGCGCATCATGGCCGATTTTGCCCGGCATTTGGGTGAAGAGCCAATTGAGTACGAGCAGTTGGCTGAGAAGGTAGAGCGGGGATACGGCCGTTTCTGGAACCAGGAGATGGGCTGCTGTTACGACATCCTCGATGGCCCCGATGGGGACGACGCCAGCCTGCGTCCCAACCAGCTTTTTGCCGTTTCCTTGCCCCACAGCCCATTAACGCCCGATCAACAGCGCGCCGTTGTAGACATTTGCGGGCGTCATCTGCTCACCGCGCATGGCCTGCGCAGCCTTTCGCCCGACGACGACGCCTACCTCGGCCATTACGGCGGCGACCAGCTAACGCGCGACGGCGCTTACCATCAGGGAACGGTGTGGGGCTGGCTCATCGGCCCCTTCGTCAGCGCCCATTTGCGCGTCTACAAAAACCCCGCGCAAGCCCGCTCTTACCTGCAATCGCTGCTGCGTCATCTGGCCGATCATGGCGTCGGCAGCCTAAGCGAGATTTTCGATGGCGATCCGCCATTTACGCCGCGCGGCTGCATCGCCCAAGCCTGGAGCGTGGCCGAACTGCTGCGCGTCTGGCAGGAGACAAAGGCGTAAAACGTGAAACGTAAAGCGTAATCCGTTGCTATAAAATTAATAGAGTTGCTCCTAGTTCGTAGTAAGCCACGCAGTCCGCGGAGTGGCGTTCCGCCAAACGGTACTTCGCAGACTGCGCACCTAACTACAAACGGCTATTTACACAGAAGACACCATGCGGTATGGCAGCGCCAGCAAATGAAAGAAAATAGCGCGTTATCGTTCGTAGTAAGCCACGCAGTCCGCGGAGTGGCGTTCCGCCAAACGGTACTTCGCAGACTGCGTACCTAACTACAAACGGCTATTTACACAGAAGACACCATGCGGTATGGCAGCGCCAGCAAATGAAAGAAAATAGCGCGTTCTCGTTCGTAGTAAGCCACGCAGTCCGCGGAGTGGCGTTCCGCCAAACGGTACTCCGCAGACTGCGTACCTAACTACAAACGGCTATTTACTGAGGGTATGTTTCAAATGAGTTGAGAAAAGTGCGTGTATCGGGAATTGGAATTCCCGATACATCAACTGAGATGAAACACACCCATTTACTGAGTGGAAATAACAGAACTGATTTTCATGAAGGAATAACTCGAATACCATCTGGGAAACAGGAGTCAGAATCATGGATATTGAGGAGTTGAAGCGACAAGCGGCCGAAAAAGCGGTTGCGTTTATTGAATCGGGGATGGTTGTGGGGTTGGGGACGGGCAGCACGGCCGTTCACGCCACCCGCGCCGTTGGTAGAATGTTGCAAGACGGGAGTCTGAGCGACATCATCGCCATCCCCACCTCTGAAGCCACCGCCCGCGAAGCTGAAAAATGGCGCATCCCGCTGACAACATTGCAAAACAACCCAATTGTTGACATAACCATTGACGGCGCCGACGAAATCGCCCCCAATCTCGACGTGATAAAAGGGTTGGGCGGCGCATTACTGCGCGAAAAAATTGTCGCCGCCGCCTCAAAACAGCTGATCATTGTTGCCGACGAACGGAAAATTGTGCCGCAATTGGGAACGGTCTCGCCCGTTCCAGTCGAAGTCATTCCCTTTGCCCAACGGCCGGTTGCTGAATTTTTGGCTTCGTTAAGCGCGCGTGTTGTTTTGCGCGTTAAGGAGGGGCAAACCTTCATCACCGACGAGGGCAATATCATTCTGGACTGCCATTTTGACGGCATCGAAGACGCCGCGGCATTGGGGCAAGCGATTCGCAGCCAGCCGGGCGTGGTGGAGCATGGCCTATTTTTGAACATGGCCGCCCGCGCGATAGTTGCCGCATCCGACGGCATTACCATTCTAAAACGTGAATAAAGCCGGGGCAAGTGGCAAGTGGCAAGTGGCAAGTAGTTGGACGCAATGGCCAGCCATTATTGGCTTGCTGATTTTTTTTGCGTTGGCAGTGAACACGGCCGTTCGCTCATCCCCCACCGTTGACGAATCCGTCCATATTTTTCGCGGCGCAACCTTGTGGCAAACCGGCCAACTCCGTTTTCAGGCCAAACATACGCCCCTCACCCATTGGCTCAACGGCTCATTGCTGTTCACCGAACCCACGCTGCCAGATGTAACCCAACTCCCTTCCTGGGCGCAAAACGACCGCCCCACACTGTCCCGCGAATTCCTGTGGGATTACGCGCCGCAGCCCAACATTGACCGCATTTTTCTCTTGGCTCGCCTGCCCATCATCTGGCTGGGCGTTTTGCTGGGCGCGGTTTTGGCGCGCTGGGCGCGGGCGCTTTCTGGCCGCGTGGGTCAGGCTGTGGCGCTGCTGTTATTCGCCTTTTCGCCTAATCTTTTAGCC
Organism: Anaerolineae bacterium; assembly: GCA_024762695.1. Lineage (GTDB taxonomy): Bacteria > Chloroflexota > Anaerolineae > Promineifilales > Promineifilaceae > JACKCC01. The sequence continues at coordinate 18,953 of JANTGY010000010.1, read as the reverse complement.
AATTTCTCGCTGGCGACGACAGACGGCCCGCTGGCAGCGATGTTTGTAACGGCCGTTTTCGCCTGGCAGCGGTTTCGATTACGGCCGTCCTTTCCCCGCTGGTTATTGACCGGCATCATTTTGGGGCTGGCTTTGGGCAGCAAACTGACCGCCATTTTGCTGCTTCCCATCCTGTTGGCTCTCAGTTACAGTCAATGGCGGCGCGGCCAATCCTGGCTGCGACCCGGACTGCTCTGGCTGGCCGTTTTGCCGTTGGCCGGCCTGGTTTTTTGGGCTTTGTATGGCTTTGAACTGCGTCCCCTGCCCGGCATTCCGTTCCCCGTTCCGGCAGCGACATATGTCGGCAGCCTTTTGAAATTGCAAAGTGACGCCAGCGGCCATTATCATGCCTATCTGCTCGGACAAACCTCGCAGGAAGGCTGGTTCTATTATTTCATCGTCGCCTTCCTGATCAAAACGCCTTTGGCCACGCTGTTGGGATTAGGAACGGCCGTCATCCTCATCACCCGACGCCAACAATGGCGGGAAACGGCCGTTCTCTGGTTCCCCGCCCTCGTCCTCTTCGCCTTCGCCAGCTACAGCCGCCTCAACATCGGCTACCGTCATATCCTGTCTGCGCTGCCATTCGCCTTCCTGCTCATCGCCCAAAGCGTCGCCCCGACCTTAAAACGGCTCCGCTCGCCAGCCGCCATTCTCGTCTCATTATTGTCCGTCTGGATGATTTTCGGCAGCCTGCGTCAACACCCGCATTATTTGGCCTATTTTAACGAACTGATTGGAGGCCCTCGGCAAGGCTATCATTATTTGGCCGACTCCAACATCGATTGGGGACAAAGCCTCAAATTTTTGTCGAATTATGTCAAGGAGGGTAGCATTCCTCCCCAGATAAGCTATTTTGGATCCGCCGACCCCGCCTATTACGGGGTAGAGTTCGATCCCCTTTTTGATGGAAAAACGGGCGAATCGCTCAATTTCGCTCGCGCCAATCCAAAGCCGGGGCGCTATGCTATCAGCGCTAACCATCTTGTCGGGCAAGTGTTGGTTGAACAGGATATGTTTGATTGGTTCCGCCGTCAGGAACCGGCCGACGACATTGGTTATTCCATCCTGGTTTATGACGTTACGAAGGTTGCAACGGGCAGTTGGATAGCCCACTGCGCCGACCCGACGTCCCCATTGAATGAGGAAACGGCCGTTCAATTAGTCGGCCAACCCATCCAACGCCACATCTATTTTGATTGCCGCAGCAGTTGGGTGTTCCCCGAAGACGGCGCGCCGGGCTGGTACATCTTGCCGCAGCAAGACACCTGGCCCGCCGCAGACGATTTCCCCCATAACCTACGCCAGGTTTACGCCCATAACGCCTCGGCGTTGGAGCCATCCTACGCCGTCTGGTATTGGGATGGGGGAGCGGATTTGGCGGCGTGGACGGCCGTATCCAACGCCCCGAATTTACCCGTTTCATTTGGCGAGACGGCCGTCCTAATCAACTATCGCGCGAAAGAATCAACCTGGCAGACTATTTGGCAAGTCAACGCGCCCACAACCGAACCGCTAACCATCGCCGCCCATCTCTATGCCGATGCGCCAACGCCATCTGTCGCCGACGGCTTAGGGTTCACCAGCGACCAATGGCAGCCGGGCGATTGGTTCATCCAAACCCATCAATTTGACGCGGAAGTAAACGGCCGTTACCTGGAAACCGGCCTCTACAACTACCTCACCGGGGAACGCCTCGCTCCCTTCGTCCAACTCGCCCCCTAACCACTTTGCAACTCCGCTACTTTGCCCCATAATCCCATTCCATGAGCAGTTTTCTACAGCGACACAAAGCAAGCCTGGCTGCAGCGACAGCCGCCATCATCGCCCTCATCCTCTATTGGCCCAGCCTCAACCTGCCCGTCATCTACGACTCCCTGCTCCACATCCGCATCAGCGACGACCTGACCCTAACCAACGTCTGGCAGCCGACTGAAAAATTCGGCTTCTATCGGCCGCTCACCTTCCTCCCGCTCATTCTAGTGCGTCAATTATTCGGCGCCTATCCCAACTGGCTCTTGCACGGCATGAACGTCGCCCAGCACAGCTTCAACGCTTTCCTGCTTGCCTTGTTGGTCTGGCGTCTGTGGCGCAATTGGCGACGCGCGCTGGCTGTCGGTCTGCTGTTTGCTCTGTTTCCCTTCTCCTACCAGGCCGTCGTCGTTTACGGCCACAACGTCCACCCCGCCATCGCCGGCCTCATCCTGCTTGCCCTGCACACCTACCTCAACGCCATCAATACAGCGAAAACAACGCCGTCCAATTCATCATTCATCATTCATCATTCATCATTCTTCTGGTGGTCCGCCACCGCCATCCTCTTCATCTTAGCCCTCCTCAGCCATGAATCGGCCATCCTCTTTGGCGCCTTCGCCGCTCTCATCCATTGGAATAGAGAGCCACATTCATCATTCACTATTCAGCGTCCATCATTCCAGATTAAGCCCTGGATGATTTTTCTGGCGTTGGGCGGGCTGTACATCGTCGTCTACCAATTTTTGCCCATCGGAGCCGGGCCGCAGGGAGATGATGGCGGTGGCAGTTTGTGGCTGCGCGCGCTCTACTTACTGCAAGAAGCTGCCTACCCGCTGACCTGGTTCGCCCATCTTTTGCCTAACGTATCGGCGCAAGTCATTATTTTGACGGCCGTTGCCCTGACGCTGGGTTTAACATTGTGGACGGCCGTTCGCCGCCGCGCCTGGCTGCCATTATTGTTAGGTTGGGGCTGGTGGGGATTAGCTTCAGCCCTCATCGCCATCCCATTACCCACCAGCTACATGCTGCGCGGCCCGCGCCTGCTTTATTTGGGGTCGGTCGGCGTCGCCCTGGCTTGGGGGGTGATGTTAACGGGCAACAGTCAACAGAAAACAGTCAACGAAAGAACAACATCAATCTCTACTCTCCAATCTCTAATCGCCACTCTCCTACTCGCTGCGATCCTTCTCCTCAACTGGCAGTTTGTGCGCGAAAAGTTGGCTGATTATGCTGAATTGACCGGGCCGGTGGCGGTGGTAGATGAGGTGATGGCGGAACGGCCGTCATCCGAAGGCGTCATCCTCGTCAACCTGCCCCAATGGCTGGCTCCACCGCGCAACACCTACGCCATCGGCGGCGAATACGTCGCCATGCTGGGCCAGCATCTCTTCGCCGACGAGCTAATCGGCGTCAATGTCAACGCGCATTCCACCTACCCCATCGTCGCGCTTGACTTGCTGCAAGACCCAGCTTACCAATACGGCTTGCACAAGGAAGCCGATGTCCGCGACGACATCAGCCTGCCCATCGCCAGCGATTGGGCGGCGGCGGGCAGCCAGCTTTTCATCGTCCGCTACCCCGATGAAGGCATCCAGACCGACCATACGGGCGGCTTTCGCCCGGCGACAGGCACGGCGGCGCGAGCCAGTTTGGGGCCATATGAACTACTGGCGGCCAATGGCCTGTCATGCGATGGAGTCGTCCAGGTCAACCTCGTCTGGCGGCAAGCAGAGCCAGTCCAGCCGACCGCCTCGGTATTTGTGCAATTGTTGGGGGAAGACGGCCGTCTTATCGCCCAAGCCGATGGCCCGCCGTTGGGACTGCGTCCCGATTTGCTGCAACTCGCCCCCGGCTGGGAAATAACCGACCAGCGTACCCTGGAATTGACTGAACCGGGAACCCTGACCCAGCTGCTCATTGGCATCTATGATTTTGCCAGTGGCGAACGCGCCCCCGCCCTTGACTCCCGACAGAACGCTCTGCCAGACAACGCTTACCGCATTCCGTTGGCATCTTGCCCTTAATCTGGTGTAAATCTTATGGCCCGTAAAAAACGCAACATCGTCTATTCAACCGATCCCGCTTATAAAAAACGTTGTCCCCGCTGCGGCAGTTTCCCCTGCCGTTGCCCAAAGCCGAAAAGCTTGCCGCCCCAACAGCAAACTGCCCGCATTTACCGCGATCGCAAAGGGCGCGGCGGCAAAACCGTCACCGTCATTCGCGATCTAAAATTAACACCGGAAGATTTAACGGCGCTGGGCAAGCAGTTGAAGAAGAAATGCGGTTCCGGCGGGGCGGTTAAGGATGGCAATATCGAGATTCAGGGCGATCACCGAGAAAAGATCGCCGCCGAATTGCAAAAGTTGGGTTACAAAGCCAAACTAGCTGGCGGTTAAGAAGATTAATCGCGGAGGCGCAAAAAGCGCGGAAAAAAGCAGAAGCTCTCTGCGCTTTCTGCGGTTTTCGAAATTGATTCTAAAGCAATTTGTCGGCAAAAGCGGGCAGGGCAGCTGGGCCGCCCGTGTGCCAAAACAACACCGTTTGGCCGCGCGTGAAGGCTCCCCAGCGAATCAAATCAATCAACCCGCCCATCGCCCGCCCCGTGTAAACTGGATCGAGCAAAATACCCTCTAATTCGGCCGTCATGCGAATCGCTTCCCGTTCAATCTCGCCCATAACCGCGTATCCGCCCCCTAGATAATCATCGTTGACTTTGATACGCTCGGCAAGAGAGAGATGGCCCAACCCCAAATGGGTGGCGGTGGCGGTTGCCAGAGCCGCCGCCTGAGTTTGCAGCGCTTCAGAGGGATGGTCAACGCTTATCCCCAAAATTTGGCCGCGAAAACCGTAAACCTCCGCCCCCAGCGCTATGCCGGCTTGGGTTCCGCCACTGCTGCTGGCGAAAACGATGAAATCAATGTTCAAACGTTCCGATTTAAGCTGCTCAGTCAGTTCTTTCATCGCCAAAACATAGCTGGTGGCGCCCAATACATTGGAACCGCCCAGCGGGATTGGGTACGGTTTGCGTCCCATCTTGCGCAGTTTTTCGGCGGCCTCGACCATGACTTCGTTACGCGGCCGTTCCCCAGCCCAATAGAGATGCGCCCCTAGCAATTTGTCCAACAGCAGATTGCCGGTTATTGACGATGGCTCTTCGCCGCTCAAGACGAGGGTGCAGCCGAGGCCGTAACGCGCGGCGGCAGCGGCCGTTTGGCGGCAGTGGTTACTTTGCGGCGCGCCAGTCGTCACCACATGGTCGCAGCCCTGCGCCAGCGCTTCGGCAATCAAGAATTCCAGCTTGCGCGTCTTGTTGCCGCCGGTCGCTAATCCGGTTTGATCGTCTCGTTTGATATAGATCTCTGGCCCGCCCAAATGTTTACTCAGACGTTCTAGTCGTTCAATGGGCGTGGGCAAATGGGCAAAGCGCAGTCGTTCAGGATATTTAGGATTCATATTATTCCTCTGTTGCAATTGCTTGATTATAACGCTTCTAATTTGAACCGTCAGCCCATTAGGTGAAAACGAGAAAGCAATTTGAATGAGGAAAACTATGGTTCTCCCGTTTTCACCGAGTAAACCACAAAGGATTAGCGCATTTTTTATCAAAATGCTTTTTGTGGTTTACCTAGAGATGAACCGGGAACATTGTTTGCAAATAGGCAGAGGGCAAATGACAGGTCGTGTGCGTCCTGCCATTTGGTTGAAGTATCACGCTCGCCCACTTGTGAATTTTGTAACTTGCGTAGGCTAGGCGTAGGCTGGGCGTAGGCGCGGCGTACTGACTTAGTTTTGAATTTGCTCTACAATGTTTCTCGAAGGGTAAAAAATCTCTTCTTCTTCTCCTCCTTTTAACGAGAGTCAGGTTTCGGCGTTCCTGGCTCTCAGAAAATTATCGGGTTGATTCGTTTGAATCAACCCGTTTTTTGTGTAAAACCCACCACCGTTCCCCACTTTTAGCGTATAATTCCCAGATATGGCAAATTTGAAGGAAGATGAGAGCGCTGCCGTTTCCCCATCGGCAAAAACACAAGTTATCCGAGCGGCGGGGATCGTAGGCGCAGCCACGCTCGTCAGCCGGCTGCTGGGCCTGGTGAAGACGATGGTCGTTACCGCTTATCTGGGGCTGGGATTAGAAGCTAGAGCGTTCACAACGGCCAGCGCTTTTCCCGAAGCGATCTTTTTTATCATCGCCGGCGGAGCGATTGGTTCGGCTTTTATCCCCACATTTACCGCCTATTTTACGCGCGACGACGAGACTGGCGGCTGGCGGCTGTTCTCGGCGATCATTAATTTGATCACGCTGGCGGTAACGGTTTTATCCATTATCGCCATGATTTTTGCGCCGCAGCTTATCACCCTTTTCGTGCCAAAACTCATCCAGGAAGAGCCAGCCCTGCTGCCGCTAACGGCCCATTTGATGCGCATTATGCTGTTGTCGTCCATCATTTTTGGGACGAGCGGCGTGATTATGGGGACGTTGCAAGCCCGCCAACATTTTTTGCTGCCCGCTTTAGCGCCCATCATTTACAACTTGGGCATCATTGGCGGGGCGCTTGTCGGCGCGCAAACTGACTGGGGAACGGCAGTGGGCATGGCCTGGGGAACGGTGATCGGGGCGTTAGGTCATTTACTCATCCAACTGCCGGGATTAAAGATGAAGGGGGCGCGGTACACGGCCGTTCTTACTCTACGCGACCCCGGTGTGAAAAGAGTGCTCAAACTGATGTCGCCGCGTGTGTTGGGGCTGTCTTTCAGCCAGATTAACAACTTCATCATCTTGTTCCTGAGCGGACTCATCACACCGGAAAGCGTTCCAGCAGCCAGGTATGCCATGATCATCATGCTTATGCCGCAGGGGATATTGGGGCAAGCGATGGGTATCGCCGCATTTCCAACAATGGCAACGTTGGCCGCCCAATCGGCCTGGAATGAGATGCGTCGAATTGTGTCTGATTCGCTGCGACTGCTACTGTTTTTGGCGCTGCCGGCAGCGGTGTTGTTGATGTTGTTGGGACGGCCGTTAATCGCTATATTGTTCCAGCGCGGCGCATTTGACGCCCAAAACGCCGATCTTGTAGCTTGGGCGCTATTATTTTACGCGATAGGGTTAGCGGCATTGGCTGCCTTGGAGGTGATTGCCCGGTCGTTTTACGCCCTGGGCGATACGTTAACGCCGGTCATAGCCGGCGGCCTTCAAATTGGGGTGATGGCGGCGCTGAGTCCCTGGCTGATCAATTCTGCTTTCCCGGCATTGGGTTGGCATCCGTTAGGCGGACTGGCATTGGGATTTAGTTTGTCCAATTTTGTGGAGGTCGGGGCGTTATTGTGGCTGCTGCGGCGCAAGATGAGGGGGTTGAACGGCCGTTCCCTTCTCGACGGCCTGTTCCGCATGGGCGCTGCCAGTTTACTCATGGCCGCCGCTACATGGTTTACACTGACCCAACTGGAACAGAGCGGCGCATTATGGCAAACTATCGTGGGCGGACTGGTTGGCGGCAGCATATACCTTTTAGCTAGCCTGGGACTGCGCGTTACCGAGATTCAGCAATTTTGGGATTACGGCCGTCGCCAGTTGAGAAGAAGATAGGCCACCAAACAGGCAAGAAAAAAGCCCGTCTCCGGGCCTCAAATTGACTGATTACAAATTACCAATTACTGAACTTTAATTCCCCGCTGCCGCCGCCGCGGTGTTCATCGTCACGTCAGATTGGGCCAGCATTTCCCCATTTACCCAAACCTCTAACGTATATTTGCCAAATTGGAAACCTTCGTCCGGGTTGAAGAAGATATAACCTGGGCCGTCGGCGCCATATTTCCATAACTCATTAGCGCCTTCCACCACATCGCCATTATGCCGCCACAACCAAGACCAGGACATACCGTCAGCCATATCGTCATAGGCAAAGGTAGCGTAAAGCGTGTAGAACCCTTCAGCAAAAAGATCGCCTGGGTTAATGGCTTCGTATTGATCAGAAATTTGGGTAGAAAAAGAGAGGGTTCCTAAGGCGGTGTTATCTTGCAATGAAACGAGAGGCTCTACTTGATTAAACTCTTCTGGTAAAGTTGGCCCGCTGGCAATCACTTCAGCATCGCTATCAGGGCTAGCCGCTGCGACCAAATCTTCAATTTCAGATACTTCCAAGACCGTTTCGGCTGGTTTGCTGTTTTCAAAAAAGGCTACAATTTCTTCTTTGGGGGGCTTGGCATTGACTAGAATCGCCACACGCGGCGTGGAGTCTACAGGAGCTTGCCAAGAGTACACCGTGGTAGCAACGGCAAAGAGAAGCAAGAAAAGGCTTGCCGACCCATAGGTTTGCAAGCGTTTTTCGGCCTGGCGCCGCATAAAAAAGTAAGGCGAACGCTTCATCTCCCGCCAAGACTTAACAGTAATCGTTAAAGTCAACACGGCCAATGAAATCAGCGTCCCCACTAACCAGGGCGTTATTGTTTCCGTAAGTATTACAGACAAGTTTTCAGACAATATCTACTTAACCTCTTCCCTAAAGCCATGAGCATTATAAAAGAATTTAAACCATCAAGCAAGTTTTTGCTTGACATAACGATTTTTTGGGCGAAATTTGTCACTAAAGTGACGCTAAACCGCCCCTTACCAAAGCGCTGCCGCCAGGACCTTGCACGATTTCAGGGCGGTTGCTTAGGCTCCGTCTGCACGCCAACTTCAGGAGAAACTCTGACAATCTTGCCAAATTTGTCACCCATACGTTAACGTCTACAATTGGCGTATATGATTCAAATTAAGGGATTGGTGAAAAATTACGGGATGAACCATGTGCTGCGCGGCGTTGACCTGCATGTTCGCCCCGGAGAATTTGTGACGCTGGTTGGTTCCAATGGCGCCGGCAAAACGACACTGCTGCGAATTGTAGCCACATTGCAACAAGCCACAGCGGGGCAAGTGACGATTGGGGGCTGGCTGCTGCCGCAGCACGCTTCCCGCGTACGCGAGCATATCGGCTTGGTTTCGCATCAGGCTCTTCTGTATGGCGATTTGACGGCCGCAGAGAATCTAACCTTTTTCGCCCGGCTGTATCGGCTGGAGAATCAGCAAGAACGGGTCGCGACAGCTTTGAAAACGGTGGGGCTGCTGGCGCGGCAGCGCGACGCAGTGAGCACTTTTTCACGGGGGATGGTGCAGCGGCTGACGATTGCGCGAGCGACGCTGCATGAACCGGATGTGCTGCTTCTGGATGAGCCGTATACGGGCCTGGATCAGGATGCGGCCCGGTTGTTGGATGATTTATTAAGGCGGGAGTCGGCAAACGGCCGTACCATCCTCATGATCACCCACGACCTGACACATGGCTTGAACCTCTGCGACCGCGTCGCTATCCTCAACCGAGGCAAAATCGTCGCCGAAGTAGACAGCGCCCACACCAACCCCGCCGAATTCCTGGAGCTTTACACCGAGCATACCCGTCGCCGGGAAAAGAGACGGAAGCGGCCAGTTAGCGGGTCGGGGAGCAGCGAGTAAACCTATGAGCGAGAAAGAAAACAATTCATCATTCATCATTCCTAATTCCGCATTTTGGTCTTCCGTCTGGGCCATTGTGTGGAAAGATTTGCAGATCGAAAAGCATACGCGGCAGATTGTCAGCGTGATGATCATGTTTTCGTTAGTGACGGTAATCATGTTTAACTTCGCTCTGGAAGCGAATTTGGCGGCGGCGCGCGAAGTGGCGACCGGCTTGCTGTGGGCGACAATTCTTCTGGCGGGAACGTTGGGACTGAACCGCTCGCTGGCAATCGAACGAGAAAACCAGACGATGGAAGCAATTTTAATGGCTCCTATAAACCGCAGCGCCATTTATCTGGGCAAGGTAATCAGCACAACGGTATTTGTGCTGATCTTGGAAGCGATTCTGGTTTTCATTTTTATCATTTTTTTCAATAAGCCCTATTGGCGACCGCAAGTGATTCTAGTTTTGTTTTTAGGCACAATAGGCTATATCGCGGCGGGGGTTTTGGTTACGTCGATGACGATTCAAACGCGCACACGCGAAGTGCTGCTGCCCGTTTTGCTGCTGCCGCTTTCGCTGCCGCTTGTTTTGCCGGCGGCGACAATTGTTTCGTCCTACATGTTCCCGCAGCTGCCGGAGCTAGCCGAGATTCAAACCCCTCTTTCACTGGTGCTCGTTTATGATCTACTCATGCTCGCGGTTGGTTTTTTGACGTATCATTATGTTGTTGAATCGTAGAGCAAGTATGTAAGTTTGCAAGTGGCAAGTGGCAAGTTTGCAGGTGCAAGAAGTCTTCCGTAGACCGGCCACTTGCAAACCTGCCGCTTGCGAACTCTTTTGAGGAGACAGCGCCCCGCTGTGCGGCGCCATCAAATGAATGAAAAGAACATGCCGTTGTTCGTGGTCAGCCACGTAGCCCGCGGAGTGGCGTTCCGCCAAACGGTACTCCGCAGACTGCGTACCTAACTACAAACGGCTCTTAATTGAGGAGAAGATTATGGAATTAACCCGCTTAAACCGCAATGTGCGTATTTTGAATTGGGCGGCATTTGTCACCATTTCGATTGCGCTGTTGATTGTATTCTTTTATGCGCCAACAGAGCGCACGATGGGGAATGTACAACGCATCTTCTATTTCCACGTTGGCGCCGCCTGGGTAGGCGCCGTTGCCTTTTTTATCGCTTTGATTGCTGGAGCGTCCTACCTGCGCCGCCCATCCAAGAAATGGGATACCGTCGCCGTTGCCTCGGTCGAAATTGGGCTGGTTTTTTTGACGATGGCGATTGTAGCCGGTTCGGTATGGGGCAAACCGGCCTGGAACACATGGTGGAACTGGTCGAGCGTGCGTCTGACGACGATTACGATTGCCTGGTTGACCTATGCCGCTTATTTTATGCTGCGCGGCGCGATTGAGGATGAAGAGAAACGAGGACGGTTTGCGGCCGTTTATGTCATTGCCGCCTTCGTCACCATCATCTTGTCGTATTTGAGTATTCGCTTTGTCAATGATTTGCTGCATCCTGTTGTGGTGGGCGGCACGGCCAATCCGCAAACTGGGCAGGCGGCGGATAGTTTGCAAGAGTTTGCTCCTGGCGTGGAATCAACGCGGATGGTGTTATCGCTAAATGCCAGCGTCATTGCTTTTTCGTTTTTGTACGCGGCCTGGATGGTCAACCGTATTCGATTACAACGTTTTATGGACGAGGCGTCCAATCTAAAAATGCGCGTCGTCTCTCGTTTACAGGGGGATTTGTCGTGAGCGCTTTAACTTTTCTAACCATCTTGATGCAAGGCCCGATCAGCGATCCTAACGCAACGAATAATTATATGCTTTTGGGCTATGTGGTGATGTGGATTATTGGCGCGGCTTACGTGATTAGTCTGGCGGCCCGGCAGCGGAATGTGCGGCAAGATATTGAGATGCTGCAACAATTATTACAGGAAGATGAGGATACGGCCGTTTAAGTAAGCCCTCCTACCCTCTAAAATTAAGCCTAACGGATACACTTGTAACAAATAGCGGCCCCATCGCATCTAAAAAGCAAGATTGATAGCCAGGACCTACGAGTTCCTTTAAAACTTCGCAGGTCAAATAAATTTTGGAGAAACGAATTATGGATCAAACCTCCACAACGACACCACAGCGTTCTTTATCCACAACCCAACGGCTTTTGCTTGTGATCGTGGGGCTGGTGGTCGCTTTTTTAATTTTAGGGACGCTCAATCGGCCCGACGCTAATGAATTTGCCGTTGGCATTCAGACGCAGCCCTTTATTGTGCTGGCCTTTTTATCTTTTGCCGGCGGGCTGCTGAGCTTTGTCTCTCCCTGTACCCTGCCGGTTTTGACCGCTTACTTTGCTTTTGCCTTCCAAAGCGGCCGTTCGCAAATCGCTTCTAACACCCTGGCCTTCATGCTGGGCCTGGGAACGACATTTAGCTTGTTTGGCGCCGTCGGCTTTGTGTTGGGACGCTTTTTACTGCAAAGTCAACAGTTGATTTTGCTGGTTGGCGGCTCGGTCGTCGTCGTATTTGGCGTGATGAGCTTTCTGGGCAAGGGGTTTGGCGGCGTGGATAAAGTGGGCGGCCAAACGCACGGCACAAACGTGCGCGGCTCTTATCTGTTTGGCCTGACGTTTGCGGTAGGGTGGTCAAGCTGTGTCGGCCCCATTTTGGGGTCGGTGCTGACGCTGGCGGCGCAAACCACGTCGGTCTGGCGGGGGATGATGCTGCTGTTCATCTACACGCTTGGTTTGGGCTTACCCCTGCTCATCGTCTCCACTTTCTTTGGCCGGATGAGCCGCAAAAGTCTGTTCTGGCGCATCTTGAAAGGCAAAGGCTGGGATTGGGATACGCATGTGATTGTGGTCGCTCTGGTCTGGGCATTGGCCGGCTGGCGCATTTTGGTGGCCGTTGTGGAATATGTGTTCCGTAATGGATTTATTAGCGGACAGTTTACGGCCGTTCACGAATACGGTCTGTTAGCCGTCGCCATCCTGGGAGCGGTTCTGTGGGTCTTTACCAGTTCCGAAGACAAGAAAACAACCGTTCATTTACACACCACCCAGCTTGTCAGCGGCGCGCTCTTTATTTTAATGGGCATTTTGATGTTGGAAGCGAAATTAGCGTTGTTCAACAACTTAATCCCGCCAGGATTGGCCGAATGGCTGGCGCATCAAGAAGAGGCGTTGATCAGCTTATTCAATTAAGAGGTTAGCTATGTCTCAAGAAATTCAGGGGGCGCGGTCGGGTAACGGCCGTTCCCCCTTTATCATTTTAGGCGGCGTCATTCTTATTGGGCTAGCGTTGGCCCTGATCATCTTCGGCGGCGACTTATTTGGGAGAGAACAGACCAACGCCTCCAATTTGCCGCAAGTCCCTGGGTTTGACGCCGTTTCAGTCAGCGACGCTCAGGCAGCCGGCCCTCTTCAGGTCGGTGATTCAGCGCGCGACTTCACGCTGAACGATGTAGACGGCAACCCCGTTCGTCTAAGCGATTTTGCCGGGCAGCCGATTCTGGTCAACTTCTGGGCCACCTGGTGCGCGCCCTGCCGCATCGAAATGCCCGATTTGCAAGCGACATTTGAAGCGCATCAGGCTGACGGCCTCGTCATTTTAGCCGTTAACCGCGAAGAATCGGCCGAAACGGTGCGGAGTTTCTTCATTGACGAACTGGGCTTGACGTTTACGCCGCTGCTGGATGTGGAAGCGGAGGTCGCTCAGTTGTATAATGTTGCCAATTATCCTACCTCTCTATTTATTGACGAGACGGGAACGGTAACGGCCGTGCATCGCGGCCTCATGGTTCAAGAACAAATCGAAGGCTATCTAACTGACATCTTAAATTAAACCCTATGGCAACTCCCCCCAAAAAACAGCCTGTGACCGGCTGGCAGCGCACACTCGTCATCCGCACAGACAAATTCATCTACAACTTCAGCCGCCATTGGCTGGCCGGTTTCAACACCTTCCTGGCAATTTACGTCGGCCTACCCATCCTGGCCCCCATCCTCATGAGCGCCGGACTAACCGCCCCAGCGCGCGGCATTTACATGGTGTACAGTCCCATGTGCCACCAGATGGCCTCGCGCTCCTTCTTCCTGTTTGGCGAACAGCCCGCCTACCCCCGCGAACTGGCCGGGACCGATCTAACTCCCATTGAAGCGTACTGGGACAGCATCCCCGAATTTACCGGCATTGAAACATCCGATTGGGTACGCTTCACCTTTGCCGCCCGCGATTTTGTGGGTAACGAGCAGATGGGCTACAAAATGGCGTTGTGCGAACGCGACATCGCCATCTACGGCTTTGTGTTCATTGCCGGACTCCTTTATGCAGCGCTGCGCCGTCGTTTCAACATCAAACCACTCCCCTTCTGGATTTTCCTCATTGTTGGCATGGGGCCGATCGGTCTGGATGGATTCAGTCAATTGTTTAGTTACTGGAGTTCCCCACCCGACGGTTCGGCGGCCACTGGTTTTGCCGCCGCCGTTCAAAACATCATCCCGCTGCGCGAAAGCACACCCTTTTTGCGAACGTTCACCGGGGCGTTATTCGGCTTCATGTTGGCCTGGCTCACCTATCCCCACGTGGATGGCGGCATGGGCGACACGGCCAACGACCTGGAACGGAAATTGAAGCGGATTGGGGAGTTGTAACAAGTTTGCGAGTCTAGGATTACTCCTCATTCGCCTACTCTCCACGCGCAAACTTCCCCAAAACAATCGTCGCATTATGGCCGCCGAGGCCAAAGCCATTGGACAAGGCGATGTTGATGTTGGCGGGACGGGCCGTGTTGGGGATGTAATCGAGGTCGCAGTTGGGGTCGGGGGTTTCGTAATTGATGGTGGGGGGCAGCAGCCCAGTTTCCATGCTTTTGAGACAAATTAGCGCTTCCAACACACCAACCGCGCCCAACAAATGGCCGTGCATGGATTTGGTAGAGCTGATGGGGACGTTGTAAGCCTCTTCACCAAAGACGGTTTTGATGGCCGCCGTTTCCCCTCTGTCGTTGAGCTGGGTGCTAGTTCCGTGGGCGTTGATGTAGTCAATATCGGCGAGCGTCACTCTGGCGTCGTCGAGCGCAGCTTGCATTGCTTGGGCAGCGCCAGCGCCATCGGCGGCGGGCATGGAGATGTGGTAGGCGTCAGCGCTGGTTCCATAGCCCAACACTTCGCCGTAGATGGGCGCGCCCCGTTTTTGGGCGTGTACCAACGATTCAAGGATGAGCACGGCCGTCCCCTCACTTGTCACAAAGCCGTCCCGGTTCAAATCAAAGGGGCGGGACGCTTTCTCAGGGGCGTCGTTGCGCGTGGAGAGCGCTTTCATCACGCTAAACCCGGCCATCGCCACCGGTAAAATGGCCGCTTCTGACCCGCCAGCCACCATAACATCGGCCGCGCCGCGCTGAATCATTTGGGCCGCCTCGCCGATAACATTGTTGCCAGTGGCGCAGGCGGTGGCGATGGACATATTCGGCCCGCGCAAGCCGTGGCCGATGGAAACGGCCGCTGCCGGGGTGTCGGCTAACATCATGGGAACGAAAAAGGGACTGATACGGCCGTGTCCCCGTTCATTCATCGTATTGACATTGTCAATAATGGGTTCCAAACTACCCATACCGCTGCCCACAATCACGCCAATCCGGTCGCGGTTGGCCTCGGTAACAGTCAATTGGGCGTCGGTCAAAGCTTGTCGGGCGGCGGCTAACGCCAATTGGGTAACGCGAGACATGCGCCGCGCCTCTTTGCGACCAAACAACGCTGCCGGATCAAACCCCTTCACTTCCCCGGCAAAGCGGGTTTTGTAGCCGCTGGCGTCAAATAAGGTAATTGGCCCAATGCCGCTCTCTCCGTTGGCGATTTTCGCCCAGGTTATCTCGGCATTATTGCCCAATGGATTGTACGTTCCCAAGCCGGTGACGACGACGCGCCGCTGCATCAAGTTCATAATGGCCTCCAGCAATTGCTGACCTAGGCTCCTTATTAAGGATGCGCCAATCGAGCGCCGCCGCCATCATATCATCAAATTGGCAACCCCGCCCTACAATTGGTATAATTTTTAACTACCTCAAAAAGAGATTTCCCCAGGAAAGAGGAGACGGATGATTCAGCCTCAAACACAGAAGCCGGCATATTGGGGGGCAGATTTTGCCCTCTCGGATTCTGACATAGAACAAATTTATAATCACTTTTTAGAAATGGCGCGGCCGCAAACAACAACGCAGATTGCGCGCGTCATTATCGCTCATCGGGTTGCCGAAGAGCAGAACCAAGTGGCTCGCCAATTAGCGGGACGGTTAGTATACCAGCCGAAGAACGCATACAAAATTGGCGATCAATTGGTTTTTCCCGCATTGAAGTTTGCGCATGGCGAGGTAACGGCCGTCCGCGAAGGGTATAATCCGCAATACGAGACATTTCCAGTTGTCGCCGTAGAAATTAACGGCAAAACCCTGGAATTCGCCGCCGAATTAGACGTCGAACACGCGCTTAACAGCGATGATGATGCGGCCATAAGCGGGATGGCGCCGGTAGATTTGGATGAGTTGTACGATTTGTATGAAACGGACGTCGTCCCCATAATCCAGCAGACCCTCCACGATCATAAAAGCTTTGTTTACCTCAATGGCGAGTGGTTCGTAAAAGAACTCATGGCTGAAGTAAACATCGGCCATTTGCACTTAAGCGAGGCCATTTTAGAGATGAGTGATGGCGGCCCGTTGACGGTTGACGAGATCGCCCCGCATCTGGATATGGATCCTGGCTTAGACCCCGCGGTTCAAGCGTTCTCACTTAATTACAGCTTGCTGCATGACGACCGTTTTGATGAAGTGGCGCCCCATGAACAAATTGCCTGGTTCCTGCGGCGCATGGAACCGGAAGAGACGACAAAAACGCCAGAACGTCTGCAATATTCGCCCATTCCCTACGATACCGCCTTGTTAAGCCCGCAGCTTCTGGCCCTGGAACGGGAATTAGACGATGAATGGTCAGACCTGGATTCATCCTTGGGCGCGGGGGCTTCACAGCCGCAAACGGCCGTTTTTTCCCTCCTGTATCCGCATCGTTGGGCCGGTGTGATGCCCTTGAGCGCGCGGTTACGGCCGTTTTTCCCGGCCAGCCAATCTCCACGACAACGCGTTCTTTTTGTCGATGAAGAATCAGGCGACGAGATTGTGGGCTGGGTTGTTCAAGCGCAGCGGTACGTCTATGGTCTGGGCGACTGGTACAAGAGCAACGGCATTCCAATTGGCGGTTTTGTCCACATTAAACCCGGCCCGAAACCGGGCGTCATCAGCCTGGGCTATGATAAGCGGAAGGCTAAACGGGAATGGGTGCGTCTGGCAACGGCCGTTGACAATCGTATCAAATTCGATCTCAAACGACGCGCTGTTGGCTGCGGTTTTGACGACCTCATGATCGTCGGCACCGATGTTGTGACCGCCATAGACGCCCTTTGGCGGCGCGCCGATTCGCATCAACGCTCGGTCGCCTCCCTTTTAGCTGAAATCTTTCCCGAATTGGCCAAGGCAAATCCGCAAAATACCGTCCATGCCAAAACCCTGTACAGCGCCATCAACATGCTGCGCCGCGTGCCGCCTGGCCCGCTCTTTGCTGAACTGGTGCGTCATCCCGCTTTCCAAGCTGTGGGCGACCATTATTGGCAATTTGACCAAAACCGTTGGCAGAAGGACAGCTAACATTTTGCTAGAAAAGGAGAACATGTGTCTAATCCGCGTCCGAAATTAAATGCGCCTATCCGGGTGCGAACAACGCCAGACACCAAATTCTATATTGACTACGATTGGTGGGAAAAATCCGATCTAGATATTAAAACCTATCTGTACACGCGCTTGCCAATTGAAGACGACGCCAACCTGGACATGGAACGGGATGTCGTTGACCTGGTGGATACAGAAACGGGGCAAGTTCGGCAAGTAGATGGGTTCCAATATGTGGTGCAAACTTATTTTAGCCGGCTGCCCAAGGACTTTTTGCTGCAAACCTCCATGGTGGACGCTATTTTCTGCGCCCTGTTGGCCAACGCCAACAAGCCGATGACGGCTAAAGAATTGTCGGAGCAAGTTCGCAAACCAATTAACACGGTGTTAAAAACTTTAGGCGGCCCACGTATCTATCAAGGCATACGTCCGCTTATAGAAGATGATTAGGGTGCGTTCGTTTATAACTTTGGCGTTTGAAAAGTTGTACCCAAGTAATTGGTAACTGGTAATTACCCAATTTCTCAATTCCCAATTACCAGCAAACTGCAAAGTTAATTTTGAACGAACCCTTAATCAATAACAAGAAAGCCAGCCAGGGCTAATCGCCGCCTGATAAACGGATGGTGTACGACATCATCCGTTTTTTGTTACATTCTGGGCTGGATTGCGAGGAGAAAAATGCGTGTTTTTATTGCCGGCATTATGCAAGCCGAGCGTTTAGATAACCAAATTGAAAGCCAAGGTTACCGGAAACGGATTACTGAGGCGCTGCAAACGGCCGTTCCCGATGTCGAAATCATCGATCCCTTTGCCTTAAACCCCAACAGCGTCAACTATGACGAAGAACAAGCCCGCCATACCTTTTTGACAATGACCAAAAAAGCGAGCGCGGTTGATTTGCTGCTCGCTTATTTACCAAAAGTAAGTATGGGAACGGCGATGGAAATGTGGGAAGCGTACCGAGCCGGGGTTTATATTGTCGCCGTTACGCCGCACATTCATCATTGGGCCATCCGGTTTACGACAAATGAAATTTTACCCGATTTAGACAGTTTGATTGAGATGATAAGCAACGGCCGTTTCACCCATATCATACAGCGCAATCCTTGATCGTATGGCCGTTAAAGAGGCATTGGACATGAAAAAGAAGATTCCCGTAGGCGTGTTGGGAGCCACAGGAACAGTGGGGCAGCGGTTTGCGCAGTTATTGGCCGATCATCCCTGGTTTGAGGTGGTTGCCGTTACCGGGTCGGCGCGGACGGCGGGACGGCCGTACCGCGAAGGAGTTCATTGGAAACTAAACGGCCGTATCCCCACCAGAGTCGCCGACCTCATCGTCCAACCCACCGAGCCGAATCTGGCAGTTGAGGGCAATCCACCCGTTGTCTTTTCGGCGCTGCCCACAGCCGAAGCGCGGGAATGGGAGCCGCAGTTTGCCGCTGCCGGCTACGCCGTCGTCACCAACGCCTCCGCCTACCGCATGACCCCCGACGTTCCCCTGCTCATTCCCGAACTGAACCCAACGCACACCGCCCTCATCCCCACCCAGCAGGCCAATAATGATTGGCCCGGCTTCATCGTCGCCAGCCCCAACTGCTCGACGACGAGCGTTATTTTGCCGCTGAAGGCATGGCAAGATGCGTTTGGATTGGAAGCGGCCGTGATCACGACCATGCAAGCCGTTTCCGGCGCCGGCTATCCAGGCGTTTCTGTGATGGACATCATCGATAATGTTGTACCGTACATCGGCGGCGAGGATACGAAATTGGAAAATGAGCCGAAGAAACTGCTAGGCACGGTTGCCGATGGCGTGTTGCAATTAGCCGACATCCGCGTCAGCGCCCAGGCCAATCGGGTTCCGGTGCTGGACGGCCATTTAGCCAGCGTGTCGGTCAAATTAGGTCGTTCGGTCAACCCCGAAGAGGCGATTGCGGCGTTGGAAAATTGGCAGCCCCCGG
>JANTGY010000009.1 GCA_024762695.1 Anaerolineae bacterium | reverse complement strand
CCCCACCGTCGCGCCAAAGTCACCCGCTGCCTGTGGCGAGCCGCCCTGCCAGACTAAATTGGGCAGCGCGCCGGTTAAATCGGCGTAAGATACGGCCGTTTTTACCAACGCATAATGCGCCACAACCCCTTCCAGCTTATCCTCTCCCGCCAACGCGCGCGCCGCTTCATCCGGCGACCACGCTTTGTCGGCGATGATCAAGTCGGAAACCGCGCCGCGCCAGGGGCGGTTTCCACTCTTCTCGTTGCCGATAAGAAGCGGATAAGCCGCATCCCATCCGGTAATACGGCCTGCGTCCCGCAGGCTAACTGTCGCCAGAAAAAGCGCCAGCGTGTACACAACTGATAGGGCGACCGCTTGCCAAAACGAAAGTTTAGCCGCGCGGGCGGCGACAGCCGTAAAGAGCGTTTCGCCCCAACGCAGGGCCAACCAGCCGCCCAGCAGCGCGCCGGCGCCGTTGGCGGCTAAATCGGCTGCGGCCGTTGTCCGCAGCGGCAAATACAATTGTAAAACTTCAACCAGGAAAGAGAGGCCTAAGCCCACAAACAGCGCGCCGCTTACGGCCGTTTTTCGTCCATATCCCTTTTTCTGCAAAAGATAGGCCAACCCAAAGCCCAGTGGCAAGAACAAGAGGACGTTTTCGGGCGCGTCTACCAGAGTGTAAGCCTGGGTAAAATGCCAATCAACCTTTAGCGCGGCCGGCCGATTGGCTGTGAAATCAAAGGGAAATAAGGCAGCATACCATATTAACCCTATGCTAAATGCAGTGACCCATTTTGCCTGCCGCGCTGCCTGTTTGTCTAAGCGCATGTGAAAGCAACCTCCCGGAGGCTCGAAACCTTCGGGAGGCTAAAATCGTTTACGAAAAGTCCCTAAGCGACGCGCGGTTGGGGAATGGGGATGATGAATTGGCCGCCCTGTTCACGGTAGGCGGTCTGCTGCCGCATAATCTCCTCGGCGAAGTTCCAGGCCAGTAAAAGAACGGCGTCGGGCTTATCTTCCATCAATTTTTCGGTGGGGAAGATGGGGAAATGGTTGCCGCCCATGAAACGGCCGTGTTTATACTTGTTCAGGTCTACCACATACTCCACCATCGTCTTGTCAATACCGCAGTAAGCCAGCAGCGTCGTCGCCTTGGCCGCTGCGCCATAACCGGCAATGCGTTTCCCCTGGCCCTTCAAATCGTGCAAAATTGCCAGCGTTCCTTCTTTGATGGACTGTACCCGCTGGGCAAAATCACGGTAATAATCAATACGGTCTACTTTACGCTCCGCCTCTTGCGCCAGCAGCGTTTTGACCGATTCGCTCACATTTTCCACCGGCTCGACAAACATGCGCAGCGAACCGCCATGAATGGCGACGCGCTTGACGCGGTTGAAGTACAAGCCATGCCGGCGGAACAGCTTATCCAGGGCAGTGACGGAATAATAGCAGAGATGTTGGTGGTAGATGGTGTCGAATTCACCATGATCAACCAGATCAACGACGTAGGGAGCTTCGATGACGGCCGTTCCCGTTTCCTTCAAAATCGTCTTAATCCCGGCCACAAAACCATTCAGATCGGGGACATGCGCCAAAACATTGTTTGCCAGAAACACATCGGCCTTTTTGCCTTCGGCGCTAAGCTGCTCAGCCAACTCCTTGCCAAAAAAAGTAATCATCGTGGGGATGCCCTCTTCTTGGGCAGCGGTAGCGGGAGCTTTGGCCGGGTCAATGCCTTGTACCGGAATCCCGGCGGCGACGAAGTTGCGCAGCATGTAACCATCATTGCTGGCCGCTTCCATCACCAGACTGTCAGGCCCTAAATCTTTCTCGGCCATGATGTCCTGCGCGCTGCCGCCAAAATGTTTCAGCAGCGATTGGGACACGGACGAGAAGTAAGGGTATTCAGCGTAAAAGAGAATTTCGGGATCAACCGTTTCTCTAATTTGGGCTAACGCACAATCATGACAAAAGGTCAATGTGAGTGGGGCGATGAGTTCAGGTTGGTCTAATTGTTCGGCCGTTAACAATCGATCGGCTAATGGCGTTTCGCCAAAGGCCAGGATCGTCTCCAGATTATTGGAGCCGCAGGAGCGGCAAGTTGTTTCGTTTTTATAAATCATGGCTTTGCTCATTTAGGTGCGTTTCATTTGCTTTATGAAACCGAAAAAACATCTGTCATTCTTGCGGAGGTAGGAATCCACTCCTGTAAAAGCATGGATTCCCGCCTTCGCGGGAATGACATATCACGGTGTTTTAAGCACAAGAAACACGCCCTACTCATTTATACGGTTTCCGGCTGTGTCCACCGTAAGTTCAAATCGAGTTTCCCCTCATCCATTAATTTTTTGATGTGCTTGAGTCGGCGATAGCGCGGGCCTTCGTATTCATTAGGCTGTAAATCGACGCGCTTGTACGCTTCGTAAAGCTCCTGCGCCCCTTTGCGCGCCGTCCACTGCGGTTGGTAATTAGGCAATGTTTCGGCGATTTTGTCGCAGTTAACGCGATAGTCGCGTTTATCGGCGCCAACATTAAAATCTTTTTTGGCGTCTTTGGCGTCAGCCGCGTACTCAACCTTGCTGCCGGGAACGGCCTCTGACACAATGGTGGCAATATCGCGGATCTGATAATTTTCAGTCGAACGGCCGACATTGAAGGCTTCGTTATGCACTTTTTCTCGCGGCGCTTCTAAGACAGCCAAAAAGGCGCGTGACATATCTTCGATATGGACAATGGGACGCCACGGCGTGCCATCGCTTTTCAGCAAAACTGTGCCGGTGGTATAGGCCCATGCGGCCAAATTGTTTAGCACTAAATCAAAACGCAGTCGCGGCGACATGCCATAAGCGGTGCCGCTGCGCAAGAAGGTGGGGCTAAAGTTGTCGTCGGCCAGTTTTGATACGTCTTGTTCGACCATCACTTTGGAACGGCCGTATGGCGTTACGGGATTAAAAGCTGAAGTTTCATCTAAATAATCCTCAACCCCGGCCCCATAATTACTGCATGAAGAAGAGAAAATAAATCGCTGTACGCCTACTTCCTTCGCCAAAGTTGCCAATCGAACAGACGCTCGGTGATTAATTTCAAAAGTCAGGTCAGGGTTTAAGTCGCCTAAAGGATCATTCGATAAGCCCGCCAGATGAATAATGGCATCAAACCCTTCTAAATCTTCAGCCGCAATATCCCGAATATCTTTATCAATTTCGACAATTCCAGCCGGAGGCAATTCCTCGCCGAATGTAGAGCCTTTATATAAATTGATGTCCATACCAACGATTTCGTGCCCTGCTTCAACCAACATCGGAACCATCACGGTGCCAACGTATCCATTATGTCCTGTTACTAAAACGCGCATTGTTTATTTCCTCGTATAATTTGTTCGTAGTAAGGTACGTAGTCTTCGGAGTACCGTCGAGCGAAGCCCGCCACTCCGAAGACTACGTGGCTCACTACGAGCAAGTAGTAGTATTTCCTTTTTTGTTAGCTTGTCAGCCCAGTCAGCATTTCAGCTAGTCAGCAAAAAGCTGAAATGCTGATTTGCTGAGACGCTGAAATGCTTTTACTCGTGGCCCCAGGGCGCTTTGCCGCTTTGCCAAATGGTTTCTAAGATGTGTTTTTCACGCAATGTATCCATACATTGCCAGAAGGATTCGTGTTTGTAGGCCATGAGCTGGCCGTCGGCGGCCAATCGCTCCATTGGCTCATGCTCCCATTGAGTCTCGTCGCCTTCAACATAGTCAAAGACTTCCGGCTCAAGGACGAAGAAAGCGCCGTTGATCCAGCCTTCCCCTATTTGGGGCTTTTCATCGAATTTGGCGATGCGGTCGCCGTCAAAAATGAGATGACCATAACGCGCTGGGGGGCGCACGGCCGTTAACGTCGCCAGCTTGCCATGTGATTTGTGAAACGCCAATAAGTCTTTCAAATTGATGTCCGAAACGCCATCGCCCCAGGTCAGCATGAACGTTTCATCGCCCACATACGGAGCCAGCCGCTTAATGCGGCCGCCGGTCATCGTCTCCATACCCGTTTCTACCAAATCCACAACCCAATCCGACTGGGTTCCACCATGCGAGTTGATCTCGCCTGAACCGAGGTCTACGCGAAGGTTGCCGCTGAGCGCTGCGTAATCAACCATATACTTCTTCAACACTTCGCCTTTGTAACCCAAAGCAACGACAAACTCTTTAAATCCATAATGGGCATAATGCTGCATGATGTGCCAGATAATCGGCCGTCCGCCAATTTCGACCATTGGCTTGGGTTTGACAACGGTTTCTTCAGCCAGGCGCGTGCCTTTACCCCCGGCCAAAATTCCTACTTTCATACTAGATCCTTCCTTGTGAATTGATTATTTGCCAGATATTTCTGACAACAACTTACAATAAAACTGTTACATTCTAGCTAACGCTGCTTTTCGTCGGAGATGAAAACGGCCGTTGCGCCAACTGCTTCACCGCCAAAACCAAATCATAAAACAACGGCTTGCGACGGCGAATAATCCAGCGATCCAGATGTAATAAACAGAGAACCTGCTCGCGGAAACGTAAACCGCTGCTGCGAATAACCAAAAAGTGTTCCTTTAACATGCGCCAGGTCGGGAGAATGATCGCCCCCTTCATTGACGGATTAAACCACTCTGCATAGCGATGGTAATCATTTTCCCCGCCAGAAAAGACGCCATATACATTCATGGACTGTTCCGAATGGCGTCGTGAGAAGAACAATATCTCTGGGATTTCGTAAAACCAACCCATAAACGCCATTCGTTCCAATAAGACTCCGTCTCCATGCGAATAGTCACCCATGAGCGGCGTTTGGCGCAGTTGCTCGGTTCGCATCAAGCCAAATATCTCAAAGCATAGATGCCATTCCATCAATAATTGACGGAAACGACGGCGCGGGTCGGGCAAGTCGGTATCCAGTTTAACGTCATAGGTATCGGATAAGGCGCCATGTTCATCAATAAATTGCACCTTCGAGTAGCAAACTGACACCGATGGATCGTTTTCCAAGACGGCCACGCATTTTTCCAAAAAAGTCGGCGCAATCACATCGTCATGCGCCGCCCATCTAAAGTATTTACCGGATGCCAGTTCAACGACCCGGTTAAAATTCCAGGTTGCCCCTTTGTTTTCTTCGCTGCGATGATAGCGAATGCGCGCATCTTGCGCCGCGTAGGCTTCGCAAATAGCTTGGGTGTTATCGGTGGAGGCGTTATCGGAAATAACCAGCTCAAAATTGGTAAAGGTTTGAGCTAAGGTGGCTTTGATGGCGTCTTCGAGGTAGTTTTCGCCATTGTATACCGGCAAGCCAACAGTCACAAGCGGTTGATTATTCATTTTGAATTCGAGTACAACAACATAAATGATTTTGAATTAGGCGTTTACAGGGTCAATCAAATAATGAAGACTAACCTCAAGCTAATTTGATTATGAAGAATTCGTGGTTAGCCTTGAATAGGTAATTGTCCCCATGTGTCAGGGAGCTAGGTGAAAACGGGAAAGTAATTTGAATTAGGAAAACAATGGTTCTCCCGTTTTCCCTGAGTAAACCACAAAGAATTAGCGTATTTTTTATCAAAATACTTTTTGTGGTTTACCTAAACTCTAATGTGAAATTTGTCCATTGGAATATGGACATTCTGCATGGCAGTGTAACGGCGTTATCTTACAACAACGCTTTCCGTATCATGGGTAGAATCTCTCATTCTTGCACCCTATTCCCTGCCCTCCTGATGGGCAACGGCCGTTTCCAAAAATAACTTAAACAATGGGTGCGGGCGGTTCGGCCGGCTCTTAAATTCAGGGTGAAATTGGCTGCCCAGCATAAACGGATGGTCAGTTAACTCAGCAATTTCCACCAGCCGATTATCCGGCGAGATGCCGCTAAACGCCATCCCATTCTCGGTGAACAATTCCCGGTAAGCATTGTTGAATTCCCAACGATGACGATGCCGTTCAGAAACGGCCAGCGCTGCGCCTGCCGCAGCGCCATAAGCCGCCGCCGCCTTCGTTCCTGGCGTTAATTGGCACGGGTACGCCCCCAATCGCATCGTGCCCCCCATATTCGCCAGATCATGCTGATCGGGCATCAAACTAATCACCGGATGCTCCGTTTGCGAATCAAACTCCGTACTATTTGGTTCATCGCTGTTTAAAATATAGCGGGCAAACTCGATGCACATCACCTGCATTCCCAAACACAATCCCAAATAAGGAACCTTGTTCTCCCGCGCCCATTTGGCGGCCATAATCTTGCCCTCAATGCCGCGCTCGCCAAAACCGCCAGGAACCACAACCCCATCCAGGCCATCAAACAGTTCCCAGCCCTTCCCCTTTTCCAGGTCGCCCGAATGAATCCACTCCACCTCGACATCCCGGTCGCTAGCCACGCCTGCATGATACAACGACTCACGCACACTCATGTAAGCGTCATGCAATTCCACATACTTGCCCACAATCCCAATCCGAATCGACGGTTTAGGCTTGCGGAAATCTTCAATCATCGCCTGCCACTCACGCAGATCAGGCTCCACCTTCGCCGTAAGCTGCAACCGGTCCAAAACATAATCAGCCAAATTAGTTTCCTCAAGCATTAAAGGAATGCTGTACAAAACATCGCTGGTAACGGCCGGAATCACCGCCCGTTTCTTCACATCGCAAAACAGGGCAATTTTTTGAATATGTTCTTCCGGGATAGAGTGGTCGGCGCGGGCAATAATCACATCGGGGTGAATGCCAATGCCGCGCAGTTCACGAACACTGTGTTGCGTGGGTTTCGTCTTTAGCTCGCGGCTGGCAGCAATATATGGCAAAAACGTCACATGCACATAAAGCGTATTTTTATGGCCTACATCAGAGCGCATCTGACGCAGCGCTTCCATAAAAGGGAGACTTTCAATATCGCCAACCGTACCGCCTACCTCGACCAATACCACATCAGCGCCGGTTGTATCGGCCACTAATTTGATGTTACGCTTAATTTCGTTGGTGATGTGCGGGATGACCTGAATCGTGCCGCCCAAATAATCGCCGCGCCGTTCGCGGGCAATCACTTCAGCATAGACGCGGCCAGTGGTGACGTTAGAAGCCTGGTTGAGGTTAATGTCAATGAACCGTTCATAATGGCCCAAGTCTAAATCAGTCTCAGCGCCGTCTTCAGTGACAAAGACTTCGCCATGCTGATAGGGGGACATCGTTCCCGGGTCTACATTAATGTAAGGGTCAAGTTTTTGCACGGCAACAGTCAAACCGCGCGCCTTTAAAATACGGCCAAGAGCGGCGGCCGTTACGCCTTTACCTACTGAACTGACGACACCGCCGGTAAAAAAGATGAATTTTGTCATTTACCACCTCGTAAAAATAAAACGTAAAACGCAAAACGTAAGAGAGGCGGACTTACGTTTTACGTTTTACTCCTTACACAAAAGAGCGGTGGGGTCACCTTTGGTGAATTCCCACCGCTCTGCACAGCGTTTTCAATTATTTATTGCGAAAGGTTCCTTCGCATGGATGTTCCTTTAGAGCAGCCGGGTCAAATCCTCCACGGCGCGTTTCATATCCAGGAAAATAAGGCCGAGTTTAGCCTGAGCGCGAGCCAGGACGGTCAACACAGCTTCATCGCCGACAGCCATGAGCACGATGATGCCTTCGCTGCCTTTGATGTAAACCTGATCCAACATGCCGCGTTGCAATTCGGATGCAATCCGATCGCCCAGGGAGAGCATTGCAGCCGACATAGCGGAGATGCGATCTTCATCAACGCCGGCCGGTAAGGACGAGGCCATAATTAAACCATCTACGCTGACAACCGCCGACGCTTCAATATCTGGCGTGCCAGCCTGTAAATCGCGTAGGCGATCAACCATCATTTCTGTACGTGATCTCATCCGAAATCTCCTTGGTCGTGCATGGATAGCGCTAATGTTATGTTAGCAAGAACGTGTGGATGATAACATAGGAATTTTGGGCTGTCAAACAGAAGTAAGATGGGGGAAGACGGCCGTTCCCCTCCCCATTCCCCACTTTCAACGCCTGTTGGAAGAGCGATCTTCAGCCAAATTTTTCTCCAAATGAGGCGTCGATGTCAACGATGACGGTTTTGTTTCTTGCAACCGTTTCCAGGCATCCGTCAACGCTGCCAGCTCCGCCTCCGTTTCTGGCAGTTCGCCGTAACGCACCTTAACAAAAGCGTCGGTGATGCGTTGGGCGTCGTCTGTGTTTTCCGGCCACATTTGGGCCAGCGTAGGCAAAAACTCAAACGGCGTCTCCGATTCCCCGCGCGGGTAGCCGCTGGCCGCCGCCGCTTGCAGCATCTGGCGGTAGATGCGCCGAACCGAGGCCGCCGCCCGCCAACGACGCCACAGTCCCAACCGCTGCAACAACCGCTGTCCCAGACCAGGCGTTTCGCCCTCATCGACAATTCGTTCGTCAATCATCTCGCCGCTGCGGGCGGCGAACGCGGCTTGCCGGAACAAGCGCCGCACGAACAGAGAAACCGCCAACACAACGGCAACCATGAGTAAAATGGCGATGAGACGGGCGTTAGCGCTGGGCGCGGTAATGATTTCTATCGCGTCCGTCGCCGATGGCGTGACAAGTGGATCGCTAAAATCGGGGGCAGGCTGTATTTGGGGTTCAAGCCAGTTTTTGGCAAAAAGCTGTTGCAGCCAGCGGGCCAGCCAGTCGATGAATTGATTGAGCAGGAGTTGCAACGGCCGTGATAAATAGATCAGCGTACTAAAAACAATCAATCCCCCAAAGGCAAAGGCGCTGAGCAAAGGCGCTAGCCAGCCCACAACTGCCGGCAGCGATTCGCCGCTGATGAGGGCGGCCAGCGTTCCCGCCGCAGCCACAACGAACAGCCCGGCGATAAAAATCAGCCCCAGCCAACGCGGACTGAGCGACGCCGAAAGGCCGCTGCGCGTCTGCTCCAACTCCTCGGCGCGAATGAGGGCCAAAGCCATCAAACCAGCCAGGAAGAAAAGCAAAATAAACGGTGTCATATTCCAGCCCAGGCTAAACTGGTTAAGGCCGATGGCGAAGGGGGCGACGATAACGCCCAGGCGCAAACGAAAGCCAATTTGTTCAATATGAAATTGGCGGGCAACCAACCGCAAACCGCGCTGCCACATGATGACAACCAAAAAGAAGACGGCGACGTCGCGCAGCCATAAAGAATTGCCCGACTCGCCGACATTGGCGAAAAAGTCGGCCAGCCAACTCAGGTCCCACAGCGATTGAGGCGCATAAATTAATGTGCGGATTGATAGCAAGATAGTGAGCGTCAGGGCGACGGCGTTAAGGATTTGCTGGCGCGGCGGAGGCACGTTAAGCGCGCTCATCAAACGGACTAGATTGAAGGGCAAAAACATGACCAACAGCAGCCAGAAGGCAGCTTGCCCCGGCGGCCAATAACGCGCCCAGGGCAAAAAGGCAAAGCTGATGGGCGCAAACAGGGCGATTTCCATCAACGCCCAGCTTATGTAAAGCAGCTCGTGCTGCACAAAGGCCCAAATCTTGTTGAACTGCGGGGCGAAGGTTGATGCGGACAGGCTGGTCATCGTTAGTCGTTTACCGGGGTTAAGTCGATTGGGCGCGGCGTGGGGATGGCGCTGAGGGCGGCGACTGCCGTTGCGACAGCCGCCTGCTGCGAATCGTCGGATTGGAAGGCGGGCGCGTTGGCAGGGATGTGATAGGTCAATATCGCCCCCAGGTCAGTCGGGGGCGGGTCGTCGGCCAGGGAGATGAGGACGATGCGGCGGCCAGCTTCTTTGAGGCGGACAAGGGCAGCGATGATTTCGGGCGGGGTAACGGCCGTTACCAACACCATCGTCGCCGCCCACGACAAATGAGGGCTTTCGCGGAACATCATCTGCTCGATGCCGCCCGTAGCAAACTCCGTCACCGCCGCCAACGCTTCTAAAATGTGGTTCAACTGCTCAGTCGAGCGGCCCGGCGGAACGCGGATTGGCTGATCAGAATTGGGCACAGAGCCATTGGCATAAACGCCCACGCCCCACCCCTGCTGCGCGCCATAATTGGCGACCGAAGCCGTCACACTGACCGCCCGTTCCAATAAATCCGGCTCAAAGCCCATCCAATGCTTGGGCAGCGTGGCTACATTCAAAAACAGAGCCAGATTCATGCCGGTGGAGGGATCGTAGATTTTCGTTTGCAGGTCGCCGCGCCGCGCCGTCGCTTTCCAATGCACGTCGCGGAAGCGGTCTTGCGGCTGGTAGTCGCGGATACCCTGCGTTTTGATGGGATCGGTGAAGAGGCTGCGGCGCGTTTTGACTTCGCCAAACGGCTCTTTGGCGGGCAGCCCCAACGCTTCCAACGGCCAAATTTGCGGATAAACGACCAGGGTGTCTATCTGTTTGTAAGTTTGCGAAGTGGTGAAAAGGGTAAAAACATCGCCGGATTCATAGGCGACTGGCCCCAAATCATAGTAGCCGCGCGCCGGAAAACGGAGGATGACGGCGCGATGGGCGCGTTCACGGCCGTGTAGGGAAAATGTCGAGCGTAAGGTAAATCGCCCCGTAATCTCGCTGGCCTTATGCGAAAAGGCGCTTTCTGTGAGGGGGGCGACGGGTAGTTCGTCGCGGAATTGCAGCCAGGTTAGCGGCAAAAATTTATCGTTGCTGACGGTTACCGTCATTTCGACTGGTTCGCCAGGGAAAACGCGGGTGCGGTCAAAGCTGCGTTCGTAGGACACGCCCAACAGGGAGAGGTTTTTCCAGACGGAGCTAACGGCGACGATGAGCAGCAGGACGATACCTAACGCCAGCAGCGGCATGTTCCGCCCGGCAACCAGGCCGATAATGATGAAGAGAATGGCAACGGCCGTCCAGGCATCGCTGAAGACGCTGTTTTCCCGTTCGCGCAAGACCAAACCGCGCGATTGGGCGTAATCAGTCTGGCTATACGCTTCGCCGGCGATTAACGCCTGCCGCATCCGTTTGCGCGCTTCCTGGCGCAGTCGTCGCTTGTTCTGGGGCGGGCCAAGTTGGACGAGGATGGGCAAAGGGGATTTTACCTCCCGCTCGCCTGCTTCTCCGCTCGCCTGGGCTTCTTTTTTGCTCATGAAACAACGGGGACGGCGACGGTTTCGACAACTTCGCGGATGACGTCTTCTGGTTGACGGCCGCGCAGCCGGGTTTGGGGGTTGATGACGAGGCGATGGGTGAGGACGTAGGGGGCCATCTGCTTCACATCGTCGGGGATGACGTAGGCACGGCCGTTAATGGCCGCCAATGCCTGACAAGTGCGGTACAGGGCCATCGTCGCCCGCGGGCTGGCCCCTAATTCGATGTCCTCGTGGGCGCGCGTTTGGCGGCAGATGTTGATGATGTAATGGCGCACCGAATCTTCCACCCGAACCTGGCGCACCTGGCTTTGCATGGCGACGATTTCTTCCGGCTCGACGACTTGTTCTAAAGCATCGAGCGGGTCTTCGCGCTCAAACCGCAGCAAAATTTCGTTTTCTTGCCGCTCATCAGGGTAGCCGATGGCTAATTTCATGATGAAACGATCCAGTTGAGCCTCTGGCAAGGGGAATGTGCCCTCTAGTTCGATGGGGTTTTGGGTGGCGAGGACGAGAAACGGCCGTGGCAAATCATGGGTGGCGATGTCAACCGTCACCTGCCGCTCCTGCATCGCTTCCAACAGCGCCGATTGGGTGCGCGGCGTGGCCCGATTGATTTCGTCGGCCAGCAAAATCTGGGAGAAGATGGGGCCGGGGCGAAACTCGAATTCTTGCTGTTTTTGATTGTAGTAGTAGATGCCGGTCACGTCGGACGGCAGCAAATCGGGGGTGAATTGGACGCGGCGGAAGGCGCAGCCCAACGAAGCGGCGACGGTTTTTGCCAGGGTGGTTTTGCCGGTTCCGGGGACGTCTTCCAGCAGCAGATGCCCTTCGCACAGCATGGCGATGAGGGCGATGTCTATCACATCGTCTTTGCCGACGATGACTTTTTGGATGTTTTGGCGGAGGCGAACGGCCGTTTCTGCAATCATATTCTGTCCTGTGGATTCGTTCGTTTTTAACTTCACGATTTTAGATGGTATGTTTCGGGAATTGCAATTCCCGAAACACATAGGTTATTTACGATTCAACCCTGTGGGAACGGCCGTTGGGATGGAAACGGCCGTTTTTTGTTGAATTTTTCATGGTAAGTATAAGGTAGATTAGTCATTGCGAAAAGCAAGCGAAGTTGCAGGACTGCGAAGTTGCAAAGTATCAATTTGCCGTGCAACTTTGCCCCTCCGCAACTTCGCCCGCTTAGAACGGATGTGGTAAAATTCATCGGTTGATATGATGCAAAGTAAAGATGAAACAGTCCCAATCCCCGGCGTTTTAGCAACACTCGCCGCCGGATTTGATGTAACGACTAAACAGTTCTGGTTAACGCT
This sequence comes from Anaerolineae bacterium, assembly GCA_024762695.1. Classification (GTDB taxonomy): domain Bacteria; phylum Chloroflexota; class Anaerolineae; order Promineifilales; family Promineifilaceae; genus JACKCC01. Next base: position 16,032 of record JANTGY010000009.1, on the reverse strand, counting down.
CATCCCCGTCCTCTTAGACAGCTTTTTTTGGTTAGGGCCTCGGTTGAGTTTCCGCCTGTTGGTGGAGCGCACGGTTGCCTTTTTACAACAAGAGGCCGCAACCGCAGGAGTGGCTTCAAATACGGTTGCCGGATTGGATATGAACATATTGCTGGAACTGGCGCCGCGCACAAATTTATTTACAAATTTAAGCATTCCTCTGCTGGGCGTGCCGGCCTTGATGGTCGGTACAACGCCAGAAAAGACGCCGCTGCCGCCAACAATTATCGAATTAGAAAGCGTGTGGGTCTGGCTGCTGCTGCTTGCAACGTTTAGCGTGATCGGCGTGATGTTGACGGCCGTTTACTACAACCTTACCGCCAATGCCATCCGGGCCGAAGAATCCCGCTTGGAGATTGGCGCGTTATTGCAACATGCGATCCGCGTCTGGCTGCAAATTATTGGGTTGGGCATTTCATTATTTGTTGTGGCCTTGTTTGTGTACACGCCGCTGATCCTTGTGGGCGCAGTTGTCTCCATATTAAGCCAAGGTCTGGCGTCAATTATTCTGCTAATGGGGCCGGTTGTTTTGATATGGCTGATGATCTACTTGAGCTTCTCACCGCATGGATTAGTTTTGAACGGCCGTTCCCTTTGGCGGGCGATGCTTGAAAGCTTGCAAATTGTTCGCCATTTCATGCTGCCCACCTTAAACTTATTGTTATTAATCCTATTGATAGGGCAAGCCTTAGATTGGGCGCTGCTGCTGGCCGACGATGGCTCATGGCTCACCTGGGCCAGCATTTGGGGACATGCCTTCGTCAGCACGGCATTATTGGCGGCGACATTCATTTTTTATCGCGACCGTCACGCGGCATTATTCGGAGAATAGCTGCTCAGCGCAGCATTTCAGCACGTCAGCCGGACGGGAAGTTGGAATGCTGATAAGCTGAAACGCTGAAATGCTTAATTAAGGAAAAACAGATGGCAAAAAAATCAGAAAATAAAACCGTTTACGATGCCAGCAGCATCCAGGTACTAAAAGGGTTGGAGGCGGTTCGCCGTCGTCCGGGTATGTATGTGGGCGGCACCGATACCAAAGCGCTGCATCATCTGGTTTATGAAATTGTAGACAACTCCATTGACGAAGCGTTAGCCGGTCGCTGCGAACGCATTGAAGTGACCATTCACCCCGATAACAGCGTCAGCGTTCATGATGACGGCGTAGGCATTCCCGTTGCCAAACATCCTACGGAAAAAGTATCGGCCCTGGAATTGGTGCATACGACACTCCACGCCGGCGGCAAGTTTGACGATGCCGCTTACAAAGTGTCGGGCGGTTTGCATGGCGTCGGCGCGGCGGCGGTAAACGCGCTGTCAGAATGGATGGAAGTGACTGTTATGCGCGATAAAGGCGTTCATTTTCAACGGTATGAACGCGGAATTCCGCAAGCCCCGGTTAAAAAATTACGCCCCATGAAACGGGGCGAGAAAACAGGCACAACAACGCGCTTCCGCTTTGATGAAACCATCTTCAAGGAGGAAGTGGATTTCCGCTTTGAAACATTGGTTAATCGTTTCCGCGAAATGGCGTTTGTGACCAGCGGCGTCTATTTGTCAGTGCGCGATGAACGGCCGTCGCCCGCCCGCGAGATGAACTTCTACTTTGAAGGCGGTGTTAAATCATTTGTTCGCTACTTAAATCGTAATCGGAAAGCGCTGCATCCGCCCGTTTACGTGCGTAAAGAAACGGACAACATGGAAGTAGAGGTCGCTTTGCAATACACGGAGGGGATCGCCGTATCTGAGTTTGCCTTTGCCAACACCATCCACACGCCCGATGGCGGCACCCATTTGACCGGCGTGCGCACGGCCGTTACCCGCGTCATCAACTCCTTTGCCCGTAAAAATAATTTCCTCAAAGAAAAAGACAACAACTTCTCCAGCGACGACACCCGCGAAGGCTTAACCGTCGTCGTCAGCGTCAAACATCCCGATCCGCAGTTTGAAAGCCAGACCAAAGTAAAACTGATGAACGCCGAAGTGAGCGGCATCGTTTCGTCAGTGACCGCCGAGGCATTGTCCGCCCACCTGGACGAAAGCCCACGCGACGCCAAACGCATCATTGACCGCTGTCTGACGTCATCGCGGGCGCGGGCAGCCGCCAAAAAAGCGCGCGAATTGGTCATGCGGAAGAGCGCGTTAGAAAGTCTGACTTTGCCCGGCAAACTGGCCGACTGTTCTGAACGCGACCCGGCCAAGTGCGAAGTGTACATCGTCGAGGGCGATTCGGCGGGCGGCACCGCCAAGCAAGGGCGCGACCGTCATTTCCAGGCGATTTTACCCCTGCGCGGTAAAATTTTGAACACGGAGCGCGCTCGCCTGGACAAAATTCTGACCAACAATGAAGTGAAGGCGATGATTTCGGCGTTGGGCACAGGGATTGGCGAGTCGTTTGATTTAGAGAATTTGCGTTACGGCCGTGTCATCATCATGACCGACGCCGACGTAGACGGCAGCCATATCCGCACCTTGCTGCTCACCTTCTTCTTCCGTTATATGCCGCAGCTCATCGAGGATGGGCATCTTTACATTGCCCAGCCGCCGTTGTACGCTATTAAACAAGGCAAAGATTTGCATTACACCTACACCGAAGCGCAAAATACGGCCTTGCTCAAACAATTGGAAGGCAAAAAGATTGGCTTGCAGCGTTACAAAGGTTTGGGCGAGATGAACGCGCAGCAGTTATGGGAAACGACCATGGACCCGGCCGTGCGCACCTTATTGCAAGTGACAATTGAAGATGCAGTGACCGCCGATCGTACGTTTGATATGTTGATGGGCAGCGAAGTGCCGCCCCGCCGTCGTTTCATTACCACACATGCCAGCGAGGTACGCAACCTGGATGTTTAGCGGTTTTAGAATGAGGTCGAATTTAAGCAGAATACGAAGTCAAAGCTAAACGGATTTAGAATGCCTGCGAGGGCTGCGTGTAGATCAGGAGGCACGGGATGCACAAGCCATCTTCATCTTTCAGTTTTGCCATTATCGCCGACGCGCATATTCGATTGGACACGGCCACTTCGGCTCCGCTCAGTGCAGGCGTTTCCTCCCCAGACTACCCATCCAACCAACTGGCAAACGGCCGTAACCGCCACATCATCCGCCAAATCAACCAACTGACCCCCGACTTCGTCATCCACCTCGGCGATTTGGTTCATCCCATCCCCGCCCTGCCCGCTTTTGAACCGGCGATGCAAACTGCGTATGAAATGTATCAACAATTGGATGCCGATTTGCACGTTTTGCCCGGCAACCACGACGTCGGCGATAAACCCAATGCCTGGACGCCCGCGCCCGCCGTTTCCGAAGAAAGCTGCGCCATTTTTGAGCGGCTGTGGGAGCCAACCTGGTCATCGTTTGACCATGAAGGCTGCCATTTTGTCCTCATCAACGCGCCCATCCTCAATTCCGATTTACCGCGCGAAGCGGCCCAGCGAGCATGGCTGGAAGCGGATTTGGCGGCCAATCAAAAAGCGGGCCGTCGCGTGTTTTTATTCCTCCATTACCCGCTTTATCTGGCCGACCCGGCCGAGCCGCCCCATTACGACAACATCGCCCAACCAGCGCGGGAGTGGCTGCTGGATTTGCTGAGCGCTTATCAGGTTGAGGCGGTGTTTGCGGGGCATGTCCATAACTTTTTCTACAACCGTTACGGGGAGACGGATTTGTATGCGCTGCCAGCGGCGGCGTTTATACGGCCTGGTTTTAGCGAGTTGTTTGGGATTGAACCGGCGGCGGAATACGGCCGTAACGACCCCCACAAACTTGGCTTCACACTGGTCACAATCGAGCCGGACGGCTACCGCATCCAACCCATCCGCACGAACGGCGCCACCGACGGCCCGCCGCGCCTGCCATCCGGACAACAAGGCGGAACGGCCGTCAACAACATCGGCGTCTATTTGCGGCAGGCGTGGGCTGAACCAGTCGCATTTTCGCACGGCAACTTGGATGAATTGGGCCGTAAACGGGCGCGGAACGATTACCTGCTGTGGGGCTTGTGGGAGTTGGGCATCCGCCAACTGCGCGTCCCGCTCGACGATTTAGCCGACGCCGACACGCGGCAGCGTATGCGAGAGTTGCAAACGCTGGGGCATCAATTCACCGTTTTCAGCGTTGGCAAGCCAGACGACTATGCGATAGATACGCTAATCAATCATCACGACCTCGTCGCCGCCTGGGAGTTAATTTTGCCCAAAGAACAGATGGCGGCGGGGCTGTGGCATATTCAGCAAATCAAGCAAATCATCCCCCTACCGACGTATCTCTCCCCATTGGAGACGCTGGCCGACCAGGAACATGAGGCGGGCGCGGCCGAGATTGACCATTTTGCCAAACATGGTTTTCGGCTGACGGAGGCGGACTTGCCTGCGGTTGAGGCGCTGGACGGCTTTGTTTTTCGGCTGGAAGCGGATGTTCATCCCTGGGAAGGGATTGAGACGGCCGTTCATCTGGCAAAAAACAAAACGGCCGTCATCCACGTCCAACTCCCCCGCGCCAGCGAGGGCCGGGTTTTTGACGATGATTTAGCGATTGCCAACCGCGCAGCGGAAACGGCCGTCGCCGCCGCCATCCATCCCCACACACACATCTTCCTGGAGCCGTTCGTAGACTTTGACCGAGGCTACTACCCGCGCCACGGCCTGCTGGACAAACGTTACAACCCCCGCCCCGCTTACGATGTCTGGCGGCATTTGCAAAGAGTCATTGACGATAGGGAAATCCAGGCCAGAAAAATTGCCGCTGCGGATGGAGCAGCAGCTTTTGCATTGGAAACGGCCGTCGGCCATTGTATTTTATTGCTCTCCCACGAGGAAATGCCAACTGAACTGGCCGTCGCCTGGGAAGTCGAGGCGGGCAGCGGACAATGGCTGGACTTGCAAACAGGGCAGGCCAGCGTCGTTGAGTGGCAGCCAACGGCAACGGGCATTCGGATCATCAGACCAACGGCGTCAGTTCGCTTTTACCCGGCGTTGTTTTTCACAGATTCGAGAATTGGGCGGCGGTATTCGATTTGAAACGGCCGTTCTCCCTCCCCATTAAACGACAATGACAAAACCGCCGCATGATCGGGATAATCATCGGCCAAGCCAATTTGCCGTAACTGCTTCCGTCCCACAATTGAAATTGGTCGAGCCGCCGCCCATAATGCGGTAAAAGCGACTGGGTCGGCATGGGTGACAGCGACGATATGGCCCCCTTTGTGCTTGCGGCGGGCTGTGGCAATAAAATACGTCATGCGGGCCACAATATCGTCCGGCTGTTCATATTCTGGCGGAGAGCCAGTATAGGCATCCCAACGACGCTCCTCCAAAACAGCAAATGGCTGTCCATCAAACGGCGTGTATGATTCCAGCAGACGCTTTGAACGATGAACGCGCTGTTGAACGGCATCGGCAATAATCTGGGCCGTTTGTCGAGCGCGCAGCATGGGACTGCTGTAAACGGCGGAGACTTGCTGATTGATAAAGGTTTGGGCTGTGGCGGCGGCCTGGCGACGGCCGTTCTCACTCAAACGAAAGCGGGGCAGACGGCCGTAATAAATGCGCTGCGGGTTATAAACGTGACCATGCCGCACCAATGATACAATCGTGGTTTCCATGTAAACTCCTTGGTGGATAAATTAAGAATACGTCTAACTTTACCCCCATTTTCTATCCAGCGCTATGCCAAAACAACCCCCAGTCAGCCCCTCCCTTTATGACTTTCATCAAGCGCCAACATGCTTTTTATCACTTCCCGCCGCAACGGCCTAAGCGTACATTATGTTCAGAAATGGAGCGTCCTTGACCATAGTCTGAAGGAATTGTAACGGTCAGGAGTTCCTTGAACATATTTCCACCGCAAAGGACGCAAAGGGCGCAAAGTTTTTCTCTTTAATCCTTTGTGTCCTTTGCGCAGTTTGCGGTTCAACCTATTGTTGACCATTACAATAGTCTGAAGGAATAATCATGAAGAGTAGAATTTTGTATGCACTGACACTTTGGCTAGCTAGTTTATTCGCTGTTTCATCGGCAGCGGTGCAAACGGCCGTTGCCCAATCTCAGCCCGTCGTCCAAGCTATCCTCTTCTATTCACCTACCTGCCCCCACTGTCACGCCGTCATCAACGAGACGCTGCTGCCCATGCAAGAAGAATATGGCGATCAATTACAAATTTTAGGCGTCGATACGTCGCAGCAGGCTGGAGATGCACTGTACAAAAAAGCGGTAGAATTCTTTGAAATACCGTCAGAACGCCTGGGCGTCCCCACGCTCATCATTGCCGATACCATTCTTGTGGGCGATCAAGAAATTCCTGCCCGTTTTCCTGCATTGGTTGACGCTGGCTTAGCTGCCGGCGGGATAGGGTGGCCGGCTATCCCTGATTTAGCCGAAGATGTGCCCGGGTTAGCCAAATCGGCAGAACCGGATCCAACATCTGAAATGACTGCAAACAGTTCAGCCACCACTTCAACAGGAATCAAGGATTTAGAAACGGCCGTTACCGGCTCCCCCCCTCCATTAACCGCCGAAACCATGTCCGTCCCCATGGCCGTTGAAGGTTCTGAACTGGCATGGGCTGTCATGTTCTTCATGATTGCCGCTCTACTCTATTCAGCCTACCGTCTACCAACCACAACCCTAAAAACAACGCCTCCCATCGCCGCCCAAACCGGGGTCGCTTTTGCGCTCATTGCAGTAGGATTGGTTGTTTCTGGTTATTTGGCTTATGTGGAGATGACGCGTGTAACGGCCGTTTGCGGCCCCGTCGGCGACTGTAACACCGTCCAATCTAGCTCTTACGCCCAAATTCTAGGGATTCCCATTGCCCTACTGGGCGCCCTAAACTATGTAACAGTGGGTTTACTTTGGCTGGCGCAGCGCTTGGAGAATAATCGCGGCCAATGGGCCAAACGCGGTCTGCTGGCCCTGACCATTTTCGGCGCGCTATTTTCCGTCTATTTAACGGCGCTAGAACTGTTCGTCATTCATGCCGTCTGCGCCTGGTGTCTGACATCGGCCATCGTAACCACGCTGCTCATGATTTTGTCAATCGAGGCGACAAAAAGAAAAGTTTAAACAAAAACATCCCTTTTTCTTTTCCAGGCGTATCTCCGCTCCTCCCCGCAGCGCTGCGCCCCTCGTCTTACGTAATCCAATCGCGGCTTAGGACATCCCAATGGCGATGCCGATACGTGCGCTTGCATTCCTTACAAATAAGCGCCGTCCCCACCTCGCCTGTGTCCCGCCAATACCAACGTACAGTCGTCAAATGATAGCGGCAGGTCGGCTGGTAGCAAATAGGGCAATCCTGCCCCTCTTCTAATCCACTCTTGCCCACACGCCGCCGAAATAAGGGGTCTTCATCGCAAAGGTAACAACGTTTTACAGACATAATTAAATGCGGAATGAGGAATACAGAACGATGAACGACGCATTACTCATTTCGCAATCCTTCCAGGTGAAAACGGGAAAGTCATTTGAATTAGGAAAACAGTGGTTCTCCCGTTTTCCCTGAGTAAACCACAAAGAATTAGCGCCTTTTTTATCAAAGCACTTGTTGTGGGTTACCTAAAAAAGCAAGAACGACTGTATTAAATTTTTCCGGCTGGTCAATCGGCGTAGCGTGGCGCGAATCTTCAAACAATATCAGACGGGCGTTGGGCATCCGCGCCGTATACGCTTCCTTAATCGAAATCGGCCAATAATCTTCGTCGGCGCTCACCACCAAAGTCGGACAGTGAATTTTGTCTAAATCGGCGACAACGCTCCACCCCACAAATGAACGCGCCGCCGCCATGTAAGCCTGTTTATCATTTTGCGCCCAGCGGTCGGCGATTAACTGCCGCAAATCCGCTTGCTCCGGCTTGGGAAACAAGCGCGGCGCCAAAAACTCGCCCATACGCCGCATCCCCATAAGCTGCGTAATGGCCGCCCGCTGCCACAACGTCCACCAGTCTTTGAAGGTGCGCGGAATCAGTTCCGGCACGCTGTTGACAATGACCAGGCTCTTCACCATTTTCGGCGCATCCAACGCCATTTGGAAGGCAATCATCCCCCCCAAAGAAATGCCGATGATGTGGGCGGCAGAAATGTCGAGCGCTTGCAGCACGGCCGTTGTGTCGGCAGCAAACATGGGAACAGAATAAGGGCCGCGCGGTTTGGATGAACGGCCGTGTCCCCGTAAATCAATCGCCACAACGCGGTACGACCCCGCCAGCGCCTCCATCTGCAATTCCCAATCCTGCGTGCTCGACCCCAGCCCATGCAGCAATAAAACCGGCTCGCCGCGCCCCTGTTCCTCATAAAAAAAGGTCAATCCATCAATACGCACTTCAGCCATTTACCGCTCCCTAACATAAGCTGTCAGCGGTTCAGGCCCCACCAACACTTGACGCTCAATATGCAATACGCCATCAGCAGCGCGGGGAGTCATCTCCCACTTAATTAACGAAATCGCCCCATCCTGAATCTCAATACCCGTAATGGCGCGCGGATGGACGCAGCTTCCAGTATTAAAATAATGGGACTCGTCTTCTGGGCGTGGGAAATGGGCATGATGGGTATGGCCGCAGATGAGGGTTTGATTGTGTACGGCCGTCCACTCCATAATCCGCTGCTGCACACCCCATTTATCAATGTAATAAGGTTTTGGCGGCATTGTCGGATCACGCCAGCCGACAAATTGTTGCAGCGGCCCCCAAATGTAACGTACCGTTACCAGCGCCAACCACCACAAATAATCGTTAAACCAATCCCCTTGATGACCATGTACCAAGAAAATATCTTTCGTAGTAGATTCGTGTTCATAACGCAAAATCAATCCCTCAAAAACTTCCAAACCAGGGAACATATTCTCGTTTTTCCCTTTGTATTCAATGTGGAATTGATGGAGTTGATCCTTCACGACATTCGGATCACGCCGTTGGATGTCGTGGTTTCCATATAACATATAGAACTGGGGTGATTCCTTTTGGCGGCGCGGGGCATCCAATTCTTCTGGCGAAGGCGGCTCGCAATAAAATTCGCGCATTTGGTAAAAAATATCACGATGGGCATAGCAGATGGCTTCAAAATTTTTGACCTCAAACAATTCGTCGCCATCCCCCATTTCAATGTAAGTATATCCGCGTCGTAAATAATAGCGCAGGGCGCTCAAGTGCAGGTTGCGGTTAGGCGCATAATCATCTTTCCAACTATTATCCCCCCGATGACAGTCGCTAAACAGAATGAATTTATCGTTGGCCCCGAAGTGGATGACGCGGCGCGGGGAAGCGTCGGTCTCTCGAAATAATTTACTTAAACGATTATGGGCTAATCGTTTGGTTAACGGGTAAGTCAAACGTTTTATGAACGACATCGCGTTTTCCTCCAATATGGATCAGTCGTAGATAACCGGGGAGACATTGTAATCGGCATCTTCTGCTATTTTACGTGGAAAAAGCCGGCTAGTCATGTTATGCTTACGAATATGCCATCGTCACAAGAATTACAAGCTGCTACTGGTCAGTTATACATCGTAGAAGGAACTACGCAAACGGCCGTACCCGTCCCTGGTTTATTAGCGCAATCGGCGCCCCCAAAGGCGGCGCGAAGCCGAAACCGAGATTCTTTATTCATCCATCTATCACTAAGCGGATCGCTGGAAGAAACGGCCGTCCTCACCCAAGACCTTCTCGACAACATTAGCCGCAGCTACTATCAATCCAGTGGCAGCGTAACCGCCGCCCTGCGCCAGGCCGTCATCGCCGCCAACCAACGCCTGCTCCGTCTCAATCTAAGCGGAACCGCCGCCGTCCACGAAGGCGCCATCACCTGCGCCGTTTTACGCGGCGGGGAACTGTTCATGGTGCAAACCGGCGAAGCGCTGGCCTTGCTGGGCCATAATTTCGGCATCGAGCGGCTGCCGCCCGCCCCGCCCGACCGTGTCACGCCGCTGGGACGGAGCGCGGGCCTCGATATTCGCTTCTTCCACCATCGCCTACAGGCCGGGAGCCTGCTGCTGTTGGCCGATCCGCGCATCGCCCATTGGCCGACGGCGGCGTTGTCGCCGGCTCTGGTAGACGCTGAAATTGAAACGGGGTTGGCCCATTTAACCCAGGCGGTCGGCGCCGATTCAGCCCGCTTGCTGTTGGTCGAATTTACCGATGAATTGGAAGACGCTCCGGTCGCCGCGCCCACATCGGCGACTTTGACCCGCGCACAGGAAGATGAGCCGACGCCGCAGCCTCGCCGCGAACGAAGCCGGCTGCCCAGTGTCCCTCAACGCGCGCGCCAGCCGCAGCCAGAACGGCCGTCGGCGCCACAACGCCAACGGCAGCGACAATCCACGCCCCTCGGCGCCCCCATAACCACCACTCTGGAAACGGGCGCCCGCAAAGCAACCTCCGAAGCGGCAATGGGCCTTGCCCGCTTCACTGGTTGGTTAGCCGACCTGTTGGGGCGGCTGCGCCCGCCCCGCGATGAGAACGAAAAAAAGCCCAATTGGGGCGTGCCAGCAGCCATTGCCGTCATCATCCCCCTCATTTTGGCGCTGGTCGTAGGCAGCGTCTACATTCAGCGCGGTCGCGGTCAACGCTTCGCCGAAATCAAAGTCGAGATAGGGCAAAATCTGGGTCTGGCCGCCGCCGCCGGGGAAGATGAAGCGTTGGCGGTCAATCATTACGAGGCAGTTCTAACATTGGCAGCGGAGGCGGAAACAATCCGACCTGGCGACCCGGAAATCGCTCGGCTGCGCCAACAAGCTCAGGATGAGATGGATCGCATCCATGACATAACCCGGCTGACGGCACGGCCGTTGCACACATTTGACGAGACGGTTGGGTTAACGGCCGTCACCCTGCAAGAAGGGTTCAACGGCGGCGTCTACACCCTCGATGGCGTCAACGGCCAAGTGTATCGCCACCCGACCGACGAAAGTTACCAAATCGCCGTCGCCGCCCCAGAAACAATTCTCTTCGCCGGGCAGGCGGTCGGCAGCCACATCGTCCATAATGTGATAGACATCTTCTGGCGGCCGCGCGGCAACCATGTCACCCGCGATGGGCTGGCCGCCCTGGACAGCGTCGGCGCTTTGCTCACTTTTTATCCCGATTTCTCGCAAACGGAAGCTGTACCCCTTGGTTTCGCCAGCAATTGGCAGCTTCCCCGCGCCATCACCCCGTTTGCCGAACGGCTCTACATTTTGGATACCGGCGCGCGCCAGGTGTGGAAATACTTTCCAGAGGGGGACGGCTTTTTGCAAAAAGATGATGAACTGACCATCGTTTTCAACGAGAATCCCGAATTAGATAAAGCGACGGACATTGCTATTTACAGCGAAGATGGCAGCCTGGTTGTGGCTTACGGCGACGGCCGTCTCCGTTACTACGACACCCGCTCCGGTCGGATAGCTTGGGATGAAAAGAGCCTGCTGGAATCTGGTCTTAACAGCCCATTAGTCGCGCCCACAGCGGTAAAAATGGTGGGCAAAGGGCTTAACGCCTCCATTTTCGTCGCCGATCCGGGCAGCGGTCGGATTATCGAGATTAGTCGTGGCGGCACGCCGTTGGCCCAATATCGCGCCACTAACGAGAGTGGACAGGAGCTTTTTGCGAACATTACTGATTTTGATGTGGTGAAGACCCCCCTGCGCGTCTTTGTCACGGCGGGTAATGTATTGTATACGGCCGTGCAAGAATAAAGATTTACGCTCAACTAATCAGCGCTCAGCTAGTCAGCCGGTTGAACGCTTACGCATAAGCCGCTGTGACTACCTATGCTAAAATGGTGTCAATAACAACAAGAAATACACGGGCACAAGCGCACCGTTTTATGACAACTTATTTTCACTTATTCACACAACACAAGGAGAATTCCGATGACTAAAATTGCAGATATTGAAGGCATTGGCGAAAAATACGCCAAAACATTAGCCGACAACGGCATCGCCACTGTCGAGGCGCTGTTAGAAAAATGCGCTACCCCTTCCGGGCGCAAAGCGCTGGCAAAAGCAACCGATTTAAGCGGCAAACTGGTCTTGAAATGGGCCAATCGCGCCGATTTGGCCCGCATCAAAGGCATTGGCAGCGAATACGCCGACCTCCTGGAAGTGGCCGGCGTAGACACCGTGCCCGCGATGGCGCGACGCAATGCTAACAACCTATATCAAGCAATGCTCGCCGCTAATGAAGAGAAGAAATTGGTGCGTAAAGCGCCGACGCAAAAGCAAGTCATAGATTGGATCAGCCAGGCCAAAGAACTGCCGCGCGTTCTTAAATACAAATAAAAATAGCAGTCAGCATGTCAGTCGGTCAGCATTAATTTTCCCCTGCGACCGACTGAATGCGAACAAGAATCATCTCATCTCTTGAGGCGAGACTTTAGCCGGCGGTTTTAGGCTAAGACCTCGCCTCTTTTGCTAAACCATTCCCAACGGTAAATCGCCAGCTTTTGCAACTCTACGCGCGCCCCTTGCACAGCGCCAACCGCCCACTAACGATAAATGTCATAGCTAACCTGGACAAATGTCACTGTGACAGGCTGTCCCAATGAGGTATTATAAGGCAAACCTTATAAATATCGCTTTGGCACACCAAATTTATGGGAGCAACTGCATGCACGAATCTTTTAATGAAAGTACTGAGATGTATTTAAAAACTATCCGGGAATTGTCCATTGACAACGATTTGATCGCCATCTCGGCGCTGGCACGACGCCTGGAAGTGTCTACTGTATCGGCAACTGAAATGGTACACCGGCTAGAAGAGCACAAATTGGTCGAACACACCCCGTATAAAGGGGTACAGTTGACGGGTATTGGCTGCCAACATGCGGCTGAAATCATTCGTAGTCATCGTTTGTGGGAACGGTTTCTGGCCGATCATCTGAACATTCCCTGGGCGCGCGTTCACGAAGTGGCTTGTCGTTTGGAACATGCGACGGACACGAAGTTGACAGAAGCATTGGATGCGTTTTTAGGCCATCCCACCAGATGTCCACATGGAAACCCTATCCCCCAAGCAGGCGGCGTGCTGAAAACGGCCGTTACCACCACCCTCAACACCCTCAAACCCGGTCTAACCTGTGAAATCATCCGCATTCATCCCGAAAGCGCCCTGCTGTTAGAATATCTGGCTTCCCACGATGTCAAGCCGGGAAATCAGCTTCATATTGATGAAATCGCCCCCTTCAATGGGCCGATTATGGTGACCATCGGCGAGAAACCGCATGCTTTGGGGCAGGAAATTGCCACGCATATTTTTGTAACAGTCATTGGATCCGATGCATGACCCTTCAAAATAGAACTTTACCGTTAAGCATGGCCGCCGTTGGCGAGCCGGTGCGTCTCAAGCAGATTGACGCCGGTCGTAAATTAACCCATCGCCTGATGGAACTGGGCTTGACTCCCGGCGTGGAACTGACCATTGTGCAAGATTCCGGCGGGCCGCTGTTAGTTTCTGTACGCGATTCGCGCGTGGCTTTGGGGCGCGGCATGGCCCATAAATTGCGCGTCGAGCTTGTGAAAAAACGCCTGAATGGACATCAATGAAAACATTACGCCTTGCTTTGGCCGGCAATCCCAACGCCGGTAAAAGCACCATTTTTAACGCCTTGACCGGCTCGCATCAGCATGTGGGCAACTGGCCGGGCAAAACAGTTGAACAAAAATCGGGCCATTTCCAATATCAGGATTACACAATTGAAATCGTCGATCTGCCAGGCGCCTACAGTCTGGCCGCTTATTCTCCAGAGGAAGTGATTGCCCGCGACTATCTGATCAATGAATGCCCGGACGCTGTCATCACGGTTTTAGACGCATCCAATCTGGAGCGCAACCTTTATTTGGCCGTGCAGGTGCTGGAACTGGGCATTCCAACAGTAATCGCTCTGAACATGACCGATGTGGCCGAAGCGCGCGGTCTGAAAATTGACGATGTCGTGTTGAGCCAGACGCTGCAAACGCCAATCATCCGAACTGTCGCCAGAGAAAAGAAGGGGATTGACGACCTGGTACAAAGCGTTGTGACAGCCGCAGTCAATGGAGCGCATTATGCCTTCGCCTGAGTTTGCTGCGCGCGGGCTGGTTATTAATTACGGCCGTGACATCGAGGCTGAAATTCAGAAATTAGATGCGGAAATCGGTCGTTTCCCCGCCGTCCAAAGCCGATACCCCAGCCGCTGGCTGGCCGTCAAACTGTTAGAACAAGACCCCGACATCCAGACGAAATTGATGGGACTCGAAGGTGGAGCGGCCGTGTTGACCCATGCTCAACTCAGCTACGCCCGCCTGGAAGCCATTTTTGGCGAAGATGTGGACGTGGTCATCGCCGACCGTCGCTACAGTTGGATTCATGCGCTGGTTGAGCAAGCGGTGGTCAAAACCAATGGCGATCCGCTTTCGCTTTCTGACAGGATTGATCGCGTTGTGGCCCATCGCATTTGGGGCGTCCCCATCTTTTTGGCGCTGATGTGGGTCGTTTTTAAGCTCACGGCCGATGTTTCCGCGCCTTACCTGGATTGGGTGGGCGCGGTCATCAACGGCCCCATCACCCATTGGGTTATGGCTATTTTGGGCGCGGTTGGCCTGGGTGGCGGCTGGGTCGAGAGCTTGTTTGTAGACGGCGTAATCGCCGGCGTGGGCGGGGTGATGGTGTTTGTGCCGGTGCTGATGTTTTTGTATCTGGCGTTGGCCATCTTGGAAGATTCGGGCTACATGGCCCGCGCCGCCTTTGTGATGGATGGCCTAATGAGCAAAATTGGGCTGCAAGGCAAGAGCTTTTTGCCCATGATGGTGGGTTTTGGCTGTTCGGTTCCGGCGATTTACGCCACGCGTACGTTGGAAAATGAGAAGGATCGTATTTTAACGGGGCTGCTGGTTCCGTTTATGAGCTGCGGGGCGCGGCTGCCGGTGTATGTCTTATTTGCGGCTATCTTTTTCCCGCGCTGGGGCGGCGCGGTGGTGTTTGGCATGTATTTATTGGGAATTTTGACGGCCGTTCTCCTCGGATTCCTGCTCAAAAATTCCATCTTCAAGGGCAAGGAAAACACCGCGTTGATCATGGAAATGCCCGATTATCGCCTGCCGACTCTCAAGAGTGTCTGGTTCCACGTGTGGGAACGCACCTGGGCTTTTATCCAGGGGGCGTGGACGATTATTCTGGTTACCAGCGTCATTTTGTGGGTGTTAATGGCGATTCCGGCGCGGGCGGATAACGGCCGTTTCGCCGACGTAGCCATTGACGACAGCATATTCGCCACGCTGTCGGAAAGCATCAGCCCGGCAATGGCCCCCCTGGGCTTCGATAGTTGGGAAATCACTGGCTCGCTACTCACTGGATTTGTCGCCAAAGAAGTCGTCGTCAGCACAATGGCGCAAACCTACGGCGTGGTTGAGCGAGAAGAAACGCTTGAACCGCCGCCGTTTAACCAAGATTTACTCAGCATCGGAACCGGCTTTATTCGAGCAACGGGGGACACATTTAAATCCATCCCACTCATCATTGGCATTAATTTATTTAGTAATGAACCGGCAGAACAATCTAATTTGATGACGGCCGTACGCAGCGGTTTCGAGACAACCAGTAATGGACACGGCGCATTGGCCGCCCTATCCTTCATGGTCTTCGTTCTCATTTACACCCCCTGCATGGCCGCCGTCGCCGCCGAACGGCAAGAATTAGGAGCCAAATGGATGTGGGTCAGCGTCATCGGCCAATTTATATTAGCCTGGTTGATGGCCCTCCTCATTTTCCAGGGCGGTTTGCTCCTCGGCTTTTGATTAGCGACTACAAGACTAGACATTATTGGAAAAAATTGGGACGCAGCATTACACAGAGGAGACACCACGCCGCTGAGCGGCGCCATCAAATGAACGAAAACGGGACACATCTCTTATCTGTGTTCATCCGTGTTAATCCGTGTCCCATTTTCACAGGAGACAACACGGGCAATTGCCCACCATCAAATAAATGAAAATGACTGCTGCTGTAGGGCAAGATGTTATCTTGCCCGGACAAGTTAACAACTT